>DASSCH010000232.1:0-4155 GCA_035697905.1 Nitrososphaeraceae archaeon | reverse complement strand
AATGATTTTGCATGGATAAGTAAAGATCTAAGTATAACAAGAAAGTCCCGGGACCAGGCTCATAATGGCTTCTGAAACTGATGCAGCAGGCCCGAATTCCGAAGTGTCTTGCATAGTTTTCCCTAACGCTTCAAGTGCAATCAATATATTGGCTAGAGAATTAAATGACCCAAGAGACAGGGTGATCAGGTCCTCATCTGCGATTAAGACTTGGCTACCGCTAAGCCTTGCGGTGGGTGCAATCACCTTCTTACTGATATCTGTACTTACAACAATTCCCGTCGAGAGGGCTATTGTAGGATCTGCATTAACGGCAATATTGGTCTTTAGTGGGATGTTCTTCCGTTCGTTTGGTAAGGAGAAGGATCGTTACGATCAATAGAAGAAAATATTTCAGATAGTCCAAGAATGATCACAAGTACCTCCGTTTTATATTTCAAGTGTACTGCGAAGGAGTGCTCCTGCTGTTTTCATTGAAAGAGAAATTGAAATAGATTTCTTGTCGATGATTTACCTTACTATTGTCAGCAGAGCGACGCTACTACCATATCCAAGAGAGATAGTTTGATTAGATTCATTGAGCAAATATAGTGCTTTGATATTGTCCACGGTAACTTGCTCTCCAGTAAAGGGATTGGTACCTTGAAACGCACCACCTAGAACAGTTTTATATGAATTGTCCAGTACGGACATCTTTACAGACGGGAGAGTAACATACTCCTGAGTATCCCCATCGAGTGCTATCAATTGAAGGTTACTTGGAGTCGTTACAAATGAAGTACTGGTGAGTGAAGATGAAGATGAGGAAGAGAGGTTGCTAGTTGGAAGGTAAACGATAGCGCTGCCACCTAATAGTCGAAACGGATCAAATGTAGAAAGTATTCTTGAATCATTTGCCTTAATCATGCCTTGAAGAGGGATTGTTTCTTCACCCACGATGAGGGTGTTCTCTGCCAATTGTTGTAGAACATTGGTGTTATAAGTTGTACTAGAAAATGCTTGTGCTAGAGCATTATTAATAGTAATGAAAGTAGCATTACCAGGGTTCGTAGTATTATCTACATTGGGCAGAGGTTCTGGTTCTGGTTCTGGTTCTGGTTCTGGTTCTGAAGCAGTACACTCGCTGGGAACATCCCCTTCTGTTGGACAGGGCTCGCAAAGAGGATCTTCACCGACATACATACCAGGAGGGCAATTTTCAGGCATAACTGCACAATATCCCGACGCCCCCCTAGTCTCGCCTTCAGGGCAAGGCCCTAAGATCGAATCGCATTCTTCAGTAGTTGGGTCCAATACAAAATCTGCAGGGCAGCCGTTGATAGGGGGAGTAACCAGATCTTCTGACGGAGATACCCCCGACTCGCCGGCTACTTCAGGACCATTCTCATTTCCAGCCTGCTGATGGTCAGATTCCAAGTCACTTGGCTCAGACGAACTGTCTCCATCCTGTTGTGCCAAGGCCTGGTTTACCAACAAGGTTTCAGTAGAAAAAAGAAAATCATAAAATTGACTTGTTGAATATGACATAAATGAAGTCACAATACTCGCAGCAATGACAAAAAACAGTCCCAGATTTACCAATATTACCAAGTCAGATGGGACTTATAAAAACTTTCATCGGGTGTAAACTAAGCAGAGTGAATTAGTAAAGGTGGAGAAAAATTCTAACAAGGCCACTCGTTATATTTCTAAATTTCAATGGTATTGATTGAATAACTGAAAAGGCTTTATCTCAATCTAGGAATCGAAGATCGAAGTAATATTGCTCTTACAATTAGATTAGGGACCGTCGTCTATGTTAGGAGCTCTTGTTATTGGCGAACCACTATTAATCCAGTATATCAGTCGACAATTCGGAGGTGAGGATTTCTAATTCCGTGACCTCAACATTAAATTTTAGCTTTTACTCGTGGATAAGGTTGAGGTAAATGAATGAGTATTTATTCTAAAATTAGATTCCCAAAAAGTTTCGACCGCTCAAATTGGAGACTTATTAATGGTATCGTTGTCGCTGTGTTCTTTTTTGCTGCATTTATATTCTCTTATGCTCTACCAGCGTCCACGCCTAATGTGCCGTGGCAATTTTACACTATTGCAGGAATTTTCGCTATTACGGCGTTGATTTTTGCAATTCTGGCATTTGACAAGGAATTATACGGCCGGGAGTGACTCGCTCAAAGTAGGAAAGCACAAGTCATTTTTACCCTTGGCTATGAGCTGCTATAAGAGGTTTAAGTACTTACTGATATTACAGGTATTTCCAAGTTGAAAGCATGAAAGGAGACTAAGGACGAACAAGACTAGTGTGCTCTTTGGGCAATTTCACGTATATCTATATTAGGAGCCCAACTGAACCCTGCAACTATTGGCTTTCTGTGGACAACATAAAGATTCAGAACTGGTCATAAACCTAAAATGCACTCTTTTTGCGTATCACTGTCTAGGAAAGTATCATACTTCAACATGTTCTATATTTGAATACTATAACGAGTTCTAATGACACATAGTTCATCAAAATTCTAGTTATTTTCCAGTGAAATTTCGGCAATCTTTTGAACTCATAACGATGCTTCAGATTAGTATCGATTTGAGTTACTTTGGAGAATGATCTGAATAACCAATTTTCGTCAGCGACGACTTGAAATAGTTATAAATCATAGATTGCAATCATAGTATGTGATCCCATCGTATGACAAAAGAATTAAAAAATTATGTTCAATCTTCCAATGATAATCAAATAGGGCAAAAGGAGGTACTCGTTAGAATTAATGGAGTGTTACCTGACAAGAGACGTTTGGGTACTCAAGAAAGTTCTGAAAGGTGTGCAGAGATAGCACAATCTAAGGTTGACACAAATACATCATGTTCAATAATTATGCGAGATATCG
Organism: Nitrososphaeraceae archaeon; assembly: GCA_035697905.1. Classification (GTDB taxonomy): domain Archaea; phylum Thermoproteota; class Nitrososphaeria; order Nitrososphaerales; family Nitrososphaeraceae; genus TH5896. The sequence goes on along the minus strand of DASSCH010000232.1, from coordinate 1,267 downwards.
AACAGAATACTTTGGATTCAACCTTTCATATCCTATTCGATCTAGGCGAAGGTGTAATTCGTAGCGTCGAAAAGGGACTATCAGACCTAAGGATAGAAAAATATCGATCGGAGAGAAATCAAGGTCAGCCGAGCTTAAATGCGAGACCCGCGAATGGTTCCCCATTGCTGCTCTCTTCAATCAAGTCTCAGACACAGGATCCTGCTCTACATGATGAAGATGACGCTCGTCTTTTTGACGCTTTATTAATTTCGCACGCACACTCGGATCATATAGGCGACCTTCCGAATCTTATTCAAAGACAAGTCTCAATCTCAGATAACAATTTGGTGAAGAATAAATTTAGAGTCTTTTGTACGCGTGCATGCGAGGAACACATTGTTAATGATTTGTTATCGCATACCGCTATAACAAAGAATAATATTGAAAAGTGCATAGACTTCCAATTAGTAACTCCCAACGAATATTTCAATGTGGGACCATTTTCAATAATTCCAATTAAGGCTTACCACGGCAATGAGTCTTCTGATGACACTGTTATCTACGTTGTAAACATTCTAAATACAAAGATAATAATTGGATGGGATTTTTTGTCCCTTCCAGAAGCCAACGAAAGTGTACTTTGGAACCCCGATCTACTAATTCTTGGGACCGAAACTTACAACCAACACCCCGAAACGGGCATGATCTCAGTTACCGAAGCATATGATCTTGTCAGGAGGTGGAATGCTAAGGAATGTTACATAGTACATTACAGCGGCCTTAAAGATTTTGATGAAGGGTCAAATCAGTGGTTCAGAGGACCCACAAAAGCAATGACTTCAGCAGAACTCCAGAGCACGATTGATTCACATCTAAAGATATCGGGGGCGCAGGGCAAGTTCAGAATAGTTGTAGCAGAGGAAGGGATGGTATGGACTAGAAAAGAGGATGGAATTTCCCAACAAATCGCTAATGATGATGTAGGAGCACAAATTGGGAGTAGTATCGAAATAGAGAGTCTAGAAAAATATGTTTTGGAAGTGGAAATTGATGACAAGATTGGAAGATTGAGGCTGGTTATTGAAGATAGAATCAATAGATATAACCTGGTGTTTGAAAATCCGAAGCTGGAAAAAGATGGAGATAATAATTATGCGTTGTATGCTTTAGGTGAGAGGGGGATGTTAGCAAAGGGACCTGACTTAGTTGCGAAATTGCTGAAGGATTCGTCCGTTCTCAAGATTTACGTATCGAAAGGGAGAAAGACAATCTTCCATGATGATAT
>DASSCH010000231.1:0-2672 GCA_035697905.1 Nitrososphaeraceae archaeon | reverse complement strand
CTCCTTATAGTCTCGTGGGAAGCTATGACAGGAATACTCGTGACATCAAAAGAGATCTCGAATCATTTTTCAAGATATTTTGACAGCGTATGGGAAATAGCTACATAATCAAGTGTCTGATAATGCACAAAAACACTGTGTTAATCACTAGTACCAGCAGTAGATGGTGTAGGTATCGCTCCAATCTGCTGCATAAAGCCCATCGTGTCTGAAGTTATCCACCCTTCTGTAATCCTCCCATCAATGAGGGTCAGAAAAGCCATTTCATCTAAGGACAATTTCCTACCACTTGGCGGTATACCTTGAAACTCACCATTGTGAGTTCCAGTAACATTGAGACGGACTGCTACTTTATCTCCTTCAGCAACCATATCTCTTATCTCATGATGGAGGTCTGGAAATGCTCTGGTAATCGTGGTGAGAAGTTGCTTGTGTCCATTCCAATCCATATGAGGCATTCCAGAAGGGTGAAATGAGTATTGAGTGCTTGATACTAATAACTGCTCCATTCTCTCTGTATCATGTCGACCGAGAAGCTCAAAGAACTGACTAACTATCCGCTTGTTTTTTTCTTCTTGCTTAGAAGAATATGATGATGCCATTATGTGTATATGAGGGCTCTGCTTGCAACTTAATTCTTTCTTAAGGTCTTAAATGTTCAAATGAAGATGTTATTGTTGATGATGATTTTGGTCGGCAAATACAATACAACCTTAGTATTTCATTCATCATCACCTGTTTCTACCTGATTTATCCATGGCGTGAGGTTTTGTCCTACAATTGTTAAAATTGAACTCAAAATAACGCCGTAGTTCCCTCACAGATAAAATGGACCGGGTGGGATTTGAACCCACGACCTCAGCCAGCATTCTATTGTAGCCTTATCAGCTGTTAATGGAAAGAAGCTCGCTCGTTCAAATCCCGCCCGCTCCACTTTTTTCCTTTTGCATACTTCGCAGCCTAGGCTTGCAACTGTTCATGGATAATTCTTCTACACTGGCTAAAAGTAGTGGTATACACCTTATTTCATCAGCTTCTTTTCTCCAAACGCTCAAATCTTCAACTAGGACCATAAGCTGCGCCTTTATCGCTGTGCTATCTCTTTTGAAACATTGTCATTGTCGTCGTCGCTATGAGTTTGCCGCTATAATGGTTGTTATCGTTATTATTTTCAGGGTGTGTCAGCTATGGATAATAATTTCTTCACCGCTTTTCGCTACAGCCTATAAAAATTGGCTATTTTAGGGAGCATATATGTAGGAATAGATAAAAGAAACAGAATGTATTAATTTATTACAAAATGACCGACCATTCAAAGGAAGAAAAAACTATCCCAATAGCAATAATCGCCATAGTGGCAGCACTAGCACTGCTTGGGGTAGTAGTGATAACAGCACTAACTATTCCACTGCAGCGAGCTGAAGCCAAAGGAGTATGCGGGACATCTGGTTTGTTTCCTTCGGCTATTCATAGTGGAAACCGGTCTCTCACTAGTTGTATACCTCGATAACGTACTTAGATATAATGCAAAGAACAACCAGTTCCTCACACTTTCTTTCTCGCTGTTCCCTCTTTTCTAGCTAGCTTCTTTTCTTCTCCTTATATTTCGGCACACCAAAAAAGTACCACTTTTGGCATTTCAATCTCTTGTGTAACGAGCCTTTCTGTGTGTCTTCTATGTGCATTGCTGCTATATTTGTCAGACAATTATCTAAAATGAATTCAAATTAATACCGTAGTCTACTAGATTAGAAGAAGTGGACCGGGTGGGATTATTTGAACCCACGACCTCAGCAACTTTGTCTAAGTGGTTCAATCCTCTATGTCTAAAGGGCAGAGCTATTGAATAGAAAGTACTCTTCAAACTCCACCCAGTTGCCTCTCAATCTACTACTGTAGTACTTGTCGTCTTTGCATTTACTTAGCAGAAGACGATGAGGATAGTTGTTCTATGTGAATAACATCCTCATATAATCTTTTTTCTGCAACTTGTCGTATGATATCGTCAAGCGGCATACCAGGAGGCGATTGAAATAGAAACTCTCCATCCATGGTAATGTGAGTATTATTTGGACTTGTTTCTTGCCAGGTTAAACTAAACTTGCTACCATTACCACTTCCATCAATTGTTTCGATTATTATTGTATCATTAGACGGAAGTTTGGTTAGTCTGTTTACTGAGCTGACGTTGTTACCAAAGAATGACGCTTCCTGTCTAAAGGTAATGTTATTTGCTTGTTGCTCTAATATTGTTACATTCTTTATGAATTCAGGATGAAAGCGAGGAAGTTCCTGAATGTTCATAAAATATTCCAAAACCTGGTCTGCTGAAGCATTTACTTCCCTACTTGATGTTAGTTGAACATAACCTGGAGCTGCTGCTCCGCCTGCTGAGGATTGATTTCCAGTAGTCATACTATTTGGTACGGTGGTTACCTGAGCCGTGATATTTTGATTTGCTCCTCCTGTCATATTCTCACCTGCAGTTTGGTTTTGTCCTGATGCAGAGACACTTATACTAGATAACATAATGAGTCCAATGATCATAAACCCTATGACCAGGTATTTGGGAAAATGAGTCATAGAGGAATTCTCTGAGTAGTATGTGTATATAAAGATTGCAAGGCTACAATTCCATAACTAAGCTAATACTGTTCAGTATTTTTTGGCCT
>DASSCH010000230.1:0-40293 GCA_035697905.1 Nitrososphaeraceae archaeon | reverse complement strand
AATAAGATAGATAAGGAGACAAATACCACACCATACAAACTTCTCAGTAAGAGTTAATTTCTTCTTGGGCTTTTCAACCTGAGGTATGTAAGTAGATACGCGCTTTATGACGCGCCGAAAGATACTCTCGCTACTTTGAACCGACTTCTTCATTCAGTACTATATCGCCTCCAGCTAATTCGATCTTTTGCTTTGCAGTCGCAGAGACTTTAGCTACACGTACTACGATAGGTTTCAGGAGCGTTCCTCCTCCCAAGAGCTTGTCATAGCCAATCGATCTCAGATCTAGGACTAACTTTCCATGCTCGTTCGTAGTGCCGAACCGCGACGCCAAATCGTTTACGTCTCGCAAATTAACCCACCGATTTAATCTATTTTGCCTTGTGGGCTTCGTAGAATCGTGTCCAAAATGATCAGGTTCTTCAATGACGGTTCTAATCCAAAAGTGTTTGTGTTTCCCCGCGCCGCCAATTCCACCCCGGCTACCAGATTGCCTATGTTGTCCTATCTGTCCCCAGCCACAAAACCTACTCCCCCTTTGTCTTCGACTCTTTCTGAATCTAGTAGCCATAATCAGTTACTTCTCTCCCACGTTCAAATTCAACGTCTTGGTGTTGGAAATGGGTCTAACCTTAAATAAGTCTTGCTCCGTGTCCCTCTCACATCATTTTCTTGACGAGTTTGATCAAAGAATTATTCTCTCCAAGGATTCCATTTTGGGTTGTTTGCTTCTTGACAGACTTTTTGAACCCACCGCGTGGTGGATTCAATGCAAACCATGGTTTTATACCCTCTAGTTTGGAGAACACTACTGCGTCATTGGCTATATCATCTGCAAGTTTATCCAAATTGCTATACTCCTTTGGTATGTCAGATTCTTTCAATACTTGTGACGCTGTCTTTCTACCTTTCTTATCTAAAAGAGCTTTCACTGTCTCATTATCAACGCGACACCACGCAACAAGCTGCCTTACTCTATTTAGCATTCCTGAATACTCTGTACTTTCTGGTACAATCGTTGCTCTGAATTTCTTTGCAAGATTAAGACTCTCTAAAGTGGTATCGGCCCAATATGGAACATTAACAGTACCGCGCATTCTAACAACTAAATAAGCCAAAGCTCTAATCGCACCCTCTATCCTTTACTGTAAGTGCTCCGCAATGCGTCAAATATAGCCTTAGTAGTCGAGGACATAGTACTGGTTGATCCAAATGATTTCGTCCATGCGTCAGTTAATCCAGCTAACTTTAGCAGGCTCCGTATATTTTCACCCGCAACCAACCCAAGGCCTCTAGGCCCAGGGATAATTTCAATAGTTACACTGCCACCTCTTCCTGTCACTTTGAAGGGAACTGAATGTGATTGATTACAACGACACTCCCAACTTCCACACCCGCGCTTTACAGGAATGACGTTTAAGAAGGCGGTATTAGTGGCTTTATCGATTGCAATTCGCATCTGAGATGCTTTACCCTTTCCAATCCCAAACCATCCCGCCTCGTTGCCTACTGCCACAACAGCATTGAATCTCGTCATCTCTCCTGCATCGGTCTGTTTCTGCACAATACCTACGTGCACAACCTGACTTCGTATGTCTGGAAGTAGACGCTTTATAATTTCTGATTCTTGGATCCTGAGTCCATTTTCGTAGACTTCGTCCATCGAGTTTATCTTTCCACTGGCCACCAGTAAGCCCAGAGATGTCCTAGGGATCCACTCAGAATGCTGCTGATTTTGTCGGCTCATTTCGATTTACTCCAATTCATTTCTCTTTGCCTGTAACTTTGTTTAATTCGTTTGAACGAGTAATAGCATCTTTAACTTTTTGCACGTAGCTACTGTATTGAGTAGGATCAAAATTATTGGCAATTAACCTTGAAAAGTGACTGTTGTAAACGTCTTTATTCTCATCTTTTAATATTCTGGCATATTCTTCGATGTGATTTCCCACTAAGCGTTCTTCGGGAGGAAACGAAGAATCGGATGCGGGAACTTTCATCCCAGAATCAATTACACCCTTAAGACATGCGGCGACTCTAGATGTAAACGAATTCTTTCCTGTGTACAGGATAGCCTCGTCTACATCCTTCCTCAGCGACTTCTTACCTAACAATAAACCTGTCAAGTAACAAGCGGGGAGAGAATTCAGAGAACCGTTCCAACCAAATCTTGCGAGCTCTCTGCTGTGCGACGAGGTTATAGTAATATCCCCCTTTGCCATCGGGTACGCAATCTGAGCTTGAACATTCTCATCACTAACGGTTATGGTAACAAATCTTCTTCTTGATAGAAGGAGAGCAGCCCTCTTCCTGTAGTTTGTTCGACCATTTCTAATCCTCTTGAGCGTAGCAATGTAACTCATTATATATTCACCTTGCACCTTTTCACGTAATTATAACCAACGAATGAAAAGCCTTTATAAACGTTTGAGACGCCTAGATCTACCCGTAGTTGAGTGAGTACTAAGCAGATCATCTTTTCTGTGATGTCTTAGCGACATCCGCTTGCAAACCAGAGCGGCGAAGGCACCAGCACCTATGCCGTTATCAATATTCATGACGGCCAAGCCAAATGTACAGGTCTGCAACATTGATGTCAGTGCTCCGATACCACCAGATCCCATGCCGTAGCCGACTGACGTAGGTACTCCTATGACTGGGACATCCACTAAGGCGGATATAACTGATGGAAGAGCCCCTTCCATTCCAGCAACTACTACGATAGCTTCTACATTTTTTTCCATCATGCCCTTTAAAGCTGGAAGCAACCTGTGCATTCCCGCTATTCCGACGTCATAATGAATATCACTGGAGCAGCCCATAGATTTGGCCATCATTCTCGCTTCTTCAGCGATAGGTATATCCGATGTCCCGGCACAAATGATCCCAATCTGAGGAATAGTCTCGTTGGATTTGAGTTCTCTGGTCGATACCAAAATGGTTGTCCCACGTGCTGCTGTTTCGACCATATGCCCTTCCAATCTTAATTGAGCAGAGAGCTTTGTGTATACGTCCTCGGGTATCTTACTAATGAGTGCAAGGCCTGTTTTCTCCAACGTCTTTAGGGTAATTTCATGTAGATCTTTGTATTGCTTATCTAATGCAAGGATAACCTCTGGACAACCCTTTCTAGTCTCCCTCTGTACATCAAGGCGTGCTATGTTTGCTCCTACGTATCCGATATTCTCAATGGAAATTTCTCTTCGAATTTCGTTAATCCCAATCTCGCCATTAGAGTATCTCTTAAGCAGTTGGCCAAGATCCATTCTTAATCAATGACCCTTTCAGTGATAAAAGTATTATATATGAAGCTCTCTGATTGCAGATTTAACGCTTGCTACCCCTCTATCAAATCTCTCTGTTTCCGAATTGTCTAGCTCTAATTCAACTATTTTCTCGATGCCATCTGAACCGAGCACTACTGGAACTCCAATGCAAAGATCTGAAGTACCATATTCTCCTTCCAAAAGAGCCGACACTGGTATGATACTTTTTCTATCTCTTACAATAGATTCAAGCATTGCAGCGATGGCATTACCGGGAGCGTGAATTGTTGCACCTTTCAACGATATAACTTCGGCAGCGATCTTCTTTGTAGATTCCAAAGTGTTCATGAGTTGCTCAGGTGACAAGAATGTGGTTAGAGAAATTCCCGATATTGAAGAAAATCTAGGAAGAGGCAGCATATTCTCGCCATGTTCTCCGATCACCATTGCGCTAATTGAGCCTCTTGAAAAGCCAGTGGTCTCGTGAATAAAACTTTTGAATCTCGAAAGATCAAGCATGTTACCCATTCCCATAACTCTATTTTTGTCTGTTCCAAGAAGTTTTAAAGTCAAATAGGTCATCGGGTCAACAGGATTTGTGACTACGATCACGATTGCCTGACTAGCCAAGGATCGTATCTTGGTGGCAATATCCTTGATGATATTTGCATTTGTAGTCAAAAGGTCCATCCTGGTCATTCCAGGCTTCCTTCCCACTCCGGCAACCAATACGATGATGTCAGAGCCTTTCAAATCCTCGTACTCATTTGAACCTCTTACTCTACAATCGATGCCAAGTTCAGACAATTGATGATTAATGTCCAATGCCTCCCCTTGGGGAAGTCCCTTCACGATATCTAATAATAGAACGTCTCCTAACTTTCGAAGACAAGCGTTTAATGCTGCAGAAGCTCCGACTTTGCCCGACCCAACAACGGTGATATTCATAGATTGTTCAAAAATACGGCCCCGTGTCGCTTATAAAAGTCTTTTAATCTAGTCTTGAAATATCGATATGATTACAAAATAAATATGTATTTGCCCTAATTATATGAGTTAGTCCTTGCCAGGAATCGCAGTGTTTGATTCGCAAATTTCAGGTATTTCAGGCGATATGTTACTTTCATCACTGATAGATGCAGGGGCCGAGAAGAAACTAGTTCTTGATTCAATCTATGCTTGTGACGGATTATTGAAGGGGTCCAGGATTTTGGAGGCGAACTTTGAAAAGGTTACATCTACTGGGATCAAAGCAACTCGATTCCTTTTTAGGTCCACAGATAATAAAACTAGTCGAAAGGGGAGTGAACTAATCGCTGCGGCCGCTCGTTACTGTAGACAGTTAGATTTAGATCATCAAACTAGTTCATATATTCAGAATTCCATGCAAACTTTGGTCGAGGCTGAATCTAAAATACACGGTCAAAGTATCAAGGATGTTCACCTTCACGAAGCATCAAATATCGATACACTAGTCGATATAGTAGGATCAGGTATTGCTGCCAATAGTCTTGATCTCTTCTCAATGAATGTCTACTCTACACAAATTGCAACTGGAAGCGGGGTCGCACATTTCTCCCATGGAATTGTACCAAATCCGACCAACGCGGTATTACAGATCTTTTTGGGCAGACCATTTATCCTTACAGCTGGGTACTCTGAAACTGAATCGACTACTCCCACTGGTGCCGCTTTACTTGTTAATCTTTGCATAGGTAGTGTAAATAGATACCCGGATTTCCAACCTATAAGAATCGGATTCGGCGCTGGAACTAGAGATCTTGGAGAAATTGCAAATGTGACAAGATTCGTTATGGGAAATTCTCATTCATCATTCAAGTATGGTAATGATACCGTGGCTGTATTGGAAACAAATGTAGATGACATCACAGGAGAGAATTTGGGAGCTTTAATCGAATATCTAAGTAAAAGCGGGATAAAGGATGTAACCATAATACCTGGTATAACTAAAAAGAACAGACCTAGCTATACGATAAGAATCATAACTGATTACAGCAGGGTGGATTCTACTTTAGATTTTCTCTTTACAGAGACTGGGACTTTGGGCATAAGAATTCAAGAAACTAATCGAGTATTAATAGATAGAGACACAATAACCATAAAATGCAAAATATTGAATGACGAATTCACCATACGTGTGAAAGTTTCCAAAGATTCTACCGGAAAGATTGTAAATGCCAAACCAGAATTTGATGATGTTAGGCATATTTCTAGGTCATTAAGAATACCTTTAAGAGTGGCAAATCAGATAGCTCTATCTGAGATTCAAACTAGGTTTGGAAACGAATTCTATTCGCGAACTTGACGGGTCAGTTCAAAAATACGATCTGTTGCTCAGATGGTTCGACGGGATCAATGGCAAAGTAGTTGTTGCTCTCTCTGGCGGAGTAGACAGTGCTGTTGTGGCATTAGCTGCTCAGATGCGATTAGGCCAGAAAGCTATGGCGGTGACGGCAAATTGTGCTACTACCTCGGAAGAGGAATTAAAAAGTGCTATTGATGTAGCCACTGAATTGGGGATTAGACATGAAATAATTGAGTACAATGTGCTTATGAATCAAGACTTCACAAGAAACGACAGTGCTCGGTGCTATCACTGTCGAAAGGATTTAGCACACCATCTTCTATCCAAAGGAAAACAAATAGGAGCCAAAAGTATTGTCGATGGAACACACGTAGATGATCTAGGGGATTATAGGCCCGGGATAACAGCATTGCAGGAGGCAGGTGTAAGACATCCACTACTTGAAGTTGGTCTGAATAAGTCAGATATTCGGGAGATCGCAAAATTCTTCAAACTTTCAGTCTCCAATAAACCGGCAAATTCTTGTTTAGCCTCGAGAATCCCGCACGGGGAAGAAATAACGCAGTCGATGATTTCTAGAATTGAAAAGGCTGAATCCATAATAAAGTCGATCTTTGGTGTAGAACAAGTGAGAGTAAGAGATCATGGTGAGCTTGCGCGGATTGAGGTAGGAAGTGATGAACTCGTTAGGTTATTTGACATTAGAAAACTGGGAGAAGCTGACCAAATGATCAAAGAACTTGGTTTTAGATACGTCTCTGTCGACATGAAAGGATATAGACAAGGAAGCCTAGTTATAGTGAAATAGGAATATAGCTAGAGGATGAACTTGACAATGACTCAGAGTGACTTGATTTACTTCGACAACGCGGCGACTACTCCCGTTCTTTCCGAAGTGATCCAAGAAATGGTTCCTTATCTTGGATATCATTATGGAAATCCATCCTCACAGCATTCATTTGGCTTCGACACCTCAAGAGCAATCGAGAAAGCTCGTAGCCACGTAGCTCAGCTTATAGGCAGCAGTCCTAATGAAATAACGTTCACATCTGGTGGAACAGAAGCCAATAATTTAGCTATAAAGGGTAGTATATCTAGAATAGGGATCAACAATGATAACGAGCGCGCTGTTCTTATTTCAAGTAGCATAGAACATGACTCAGTGCTTCAACCTTTCAATTCCTTAAAAGCTCAGGGATTCATTGTTAAGTTTGCCGAAGTGAACGGTGAAGGAATCATTAAACTGGAATCCTTACTTGATATCCTAAGACAGGATAAGACAATGCTCGTAAGCATCATGTTGGCTAATAATGAAGTGGGGACCATTCAGCCAATTAGAGAACTAGCAAAAATTACTCATGAAAATTCAAACGCCCTCTTTCATTGTGATGCTGTCCAGGCTCTGGGAAAAATACCAATCGATGTAAAGCACCTTGGTGTGGATTTGCTATCGTTATCCTCCCACAAGATATACGGACCTAAAGGAGTAGGGGCTTTATATGTTCGCGACCGGGACCAGTTGAGCCCATTGATTGACGGCGGGGGTCAAGAAAAATCCTTAAGGTCAGGCACTGAAAATGTGTATGGTATCGTAGGTTTTGGCGAGGCCTGCAGGATAGCTACGGCGAATTTGATGGATAATCGACGTATCGTTAAGAAACTTAGGGACTATCTCATTGATCGAGTATTATCTTCAATACCTAGATGCCAACTCCACGGATCAATCAGTGAAAGACTACCCAATAATGCTCATTTTAGCTTCCCAGGGGTTAAGGGAGAAGACATCATTGTAAAACTAAACGAGTACGGGATTGCGGCGTCAACAGGGGCAGCTTGCTCTTCCAATAAAGCCAAGCCTTCCCATGTACTCAAAGCAATGGGGTTATCACTGTTGGAAATTGAAGGTTCTCTTCGGCTTACACTTGGTCACCAAAACACAATGAATGAGGTAGAAAGAGTAGTGTTGGCTTTGGAAGAGATAATTAGGGAGCTTCGCAGACATTCTGGCTTTTCAAATAACTAATATTCCGAAATTAATTTATTGTCCTAAGGTGTAGTCTGGTTCATGTCTTCAACGTCAACAACAGATTTAGTTCCTGAAATAGGACAGGAAGCGCCAGGCTTTAATTTACCTGATGTTGAAATGAAAGGTCGAAGCCTTGAAGAATTTAGAGGCAAGAAACTTGTACTTGCCTTTTTTCCGGCAGCAGAATCACCTGTTTGTACTACAGAGATGTGCGCATTGAGGGATTCACTATCCGTCCTAAAATCACATGGAGCGGAAGTTGTTGGAATTTCAGTAGATGGTCCCTTTGCTAACAAGATTTTTACGGAGAATAGACACCTTAATTTTCCGATTCTTAGCGATTACAAGCGCGAGGTCATAAACAAGTATGGTATTGTAATGGCCAACTTGGGTCCTTTAGAGGGATATAACGCAGCTAAGCGTTCAGTGTTCGTTCTGGATGAAAACGGCATAATTAGGTATAGATGGATATCTGACAATCCTCTAGTAGAGCCAAATTACGGCGAGATAAAATCTGCCTTGGAAAAATAATGGTTTGTCAATTTCACTTTAGTATCCAAAGTTTGCTAAATGTAATGGGGCTACCCCCGCCAAATGGCGGATGTAAGAGGCAAGTGAATGTGTGTTACTTTTCATAGTTATTACTCTATGACAGCTATGAGGTCATTTCTGGAAACAGTGTTTCCCTGCTTAACTTTTACCTCTCTTATCTTACCATCCTTATGGGATTTTACCGCAACCTGCATCTTCATGGATTCAAGTACTACAATGGAGTCCCCTTTGCTAACCGTGTCACCTTGCTTTCCTAGAACGCTAACAACTCTACCAGGTATCTGACTTGTCAGATTATTTACACCAGCCGTCTGTGAGATCTTTGATAAGGACTTTTCCAAAACCTCGGAGAGTTTGGAATGCTTGTTTATTTTCATTTCAACTCCGTCTATTAGCAGCTTCACCTCAGAAGTACTGGAGTTTAGTATTTTCGCAGAGTGGTAGGAGTTGTCTATCATAAATTCAATTATGTTTGTAGAAAATCTCAGGACCTTGAGACGGTAATCTTTCTGGTTTATCTTGACCATGGCCTCTGATTCACCCAGGGTGCTTACTAACTCTGCGTTCACGGGTTGTTCAAGATGTGCTATCTTATATTCCATCAAGAATACCCTCTCTGTTTATTCCATGCCGACATGTGTTCGGAGGTACGAATATCACCTCGACTGACCGAAGGGGTTCGCTTAAACTCTGAGTAAAGCAAAAGTGCGGCGAGAGCAGGAACTTGGTTTTGAGATGACAGGCCCGTAGTATCCTTGAGAAGCTTATCCATTATGGCATATCGTTCTAGATAATCAGTTGACAACTCTCCTCTTATGAAATGCTCCTCCTTCATAATCGTCTTAAAAAGTGGTATAGTTGTATTCACGCCCTCGACTTCAAATTCATTTAACGCATTAATCATCCGGCTTCTAGCTTCTTCGAAATAATTGCCCCAAGTAATGAGCTTTGCCACAAGGGAATCATAATATCCGGATACACTACAGCCAGGGTATAGATATGAATCCACCCGTACACCGGGCCCGTAAGGTAAATTGCATGACGGAACTAGTCCAACTGATGGCGAGAATTCGTTGAACGGGTCTTCTGCGTTTATACGGCATTCAATAGCTGCTCCTCTTAGTTCCAATTCTTCCTGCTTGAACGGGATTTTTTCCCCTTGTGCTATTGAAATTTGCAATTTCACGAGGTCTAATCCTGTTACAAATTCAGTGACTGGATGCTCCACCTGTAATCTAGAGTTAATTTCTATAAAGTAGAAATTTCCTTTGTTGTCCCTTAAAAATTCTGCCGTCCCCGCATTAACGTAATCCACGGCATCAACAGCTCTAACTGCGATTTCTCCTATTTTACTGCGAGTTTTAGCATCGAGAACAGGAGAGGGAGACATTTCGATGAGCTTCTGGTGTCTTCTTTGCACAGAGCATTCGCGTTCGAATAGGTGTCTACTGTTACCATGAGTATCGCGAATAAGTTGATATTCAATATGACGGATGCCTTCAAGGCATTTTTCAACATAAAGTGCGGCCTTCCCGAACGCCGCTTTTGATTCCGCGGAAGCCATTTCGTATTCCTGCCTTAATTCTTTTTCATCCTTGGCGAATCGAATCCCTCTCCCACCACCACCAAATGCAGATTTGAGGAGAACTGGAAATCCAGAATGCTTTGCTATTGTAACGGCTTCATCAAGATCCTCTACCACGCCGTCACTCCCTGGCACCAATGGTACTCCGGCTTCTTTCATCACTTCCTTACACTTCATTTTGTCACCGGTGACTTCCATAGCCTCACTTCCAGGCCCTATGAATATTATCCCGTTCTTCTTGCAAGTCTTTGCAAATCCTTCGTTCTCTGACAAAAACCCATATCCTGGATGTATAGCATCTGATCCTGATTGCTTTGCAATCTCAATAATTCGCTTCATATTCAGATAACTTTCTGTGGCCGCTGCTGGTCCGATATTGTACGCTTCGTCGGCTCTCTTTACATGTACTGAGCGTGTGTCTTCGTCAGAAAATACTGCAACAGATCTTATTCCCAGTTCTTTACATGCACGGACAACTCTTAGAGCGATCTCACCCCTATTCGCAATCAGAATTTTGCTTATTGCTTTGGTCGTAATTTATCCACCTCTATAGATTTATGTTCCCATGTTTCTTCCACGGCTGTGTCTCCCTTTTAGTGGAAAAAGTATCAAGTGCCCGGATAATCATAGGTCTGGTTTCCATTGGATCAATTACCAAATCAATAATTCCCTTCTCTGCTGCGATATAGGGATTGGCGAACTTTTCTCTGTATTCTTTTGCAAGAGCCTTCTTGGTCTTTGCCAAGTCATCAGATTTCTTGAGGTCTCGACGATGTATTATAGTTATTGCAGCTTCGGGTCCAAGAACTGCAATTTCAGCAGTAGGCCATGCAAAGTTTACATCAGCTTTAAGGTTTTTGCTCCCCATGGCGATGTAAGCGCCGCCGTACGCTTTTCCTATTATACATGTGATCTTAGGCACCGATGCCTCGCAGTAAGAGTACAACAACTTGCTCCCATGCCGAATTATCCCATTGTGTTCTTGATCGGTTCCAGGTAGGTAACCTGGAGTATCTACCAGAGTAACAATTGGAATGTTGTAGCAATCACAAAATCTAATGAATCTCGCAGCTTTATTGGAAGAATGGATATCCAATGCTCCAGCAAGATACAGAGGCTGGTTGGCCACGATTCCTACTGATCTACCTCCCATTCTTGCAAAGCCTACAATAACGTTTTCCGCGAATAGTTCGTGTATCTCAAAGAAATCTCCATCATCAACAATTGATTTGACTATCTGCTTCATATCATATTGTTCATACGGATTTTCTGGTAGTATAGATGCAAGGTTAGAATCAATCCGATTTGAATCATCTCCTGTCTGAACTATTGGTGGAAATTCGCTATTATTTTGTGGAATATATGAAAGGAGTTTTTTTATCGTATCAATGCATGCGTACTCATCTTTTGCTACAAAATGAGCAACGCCAGACTTACTGGCATGTGTTATTGCACCTCCCAGCTCCTCAAATGAAACCTCTTGCCCTAATACCTCATGGACTACCTCAGGACCTGTAACAAACATTTGCCCTATGTGCTCTACCATAATTATAAAATCAGTCATGGCAGGAGAATAAACAGCGCCACCTGCACAAGGACCTATACTAGCAGTTATCTGTGGAATAACGCCCGATGCAAGGGTGTTCCGGTAGAAGATATCCCCATAACCATCTAAACTCATTACCCCTTCTTGAATTCTCGCTCCTCCTGAATCCAGGATTCCGATGATAGGGACACCCATCTTGAGGGCATGATCCATTACCTTTACTATCTTTTTGCCTGCCATTTCACCTAGAGAGCCTCCTAGCACTGTAAAGTCGTAAACGTACACAAACACCTTTCGTCCATCAACTGTGCCAAATCCAGTCAATACTCCATCTCCAAAATATGCCTTGGTCGAAGGATCATCATTCCTATGGATTACATACTTGTCAATTTCGACGAAAGAATCTTCATCTAATAGAAGGCTAATTCTTTCCCTCGCCGTTAGTTTACCCTTTGAATGTTGAGCGGAGATCCTTTCCGGCCCGCCCCCTTCCTCAGACAGCTTCTTGATCTGATATAATTTCTTTATCTTATCCTCGTGCATGGCCTGAGTCATATGCCAAGAATTAGGTATATAAATAATTACGAAGCATTATTTATTCGCTTATAAGAAGATTATGATTCTCAAGGAATCCAGTCAAGCGTTCTAGAAGAAGAATACATTATGATCATGATCTCCGATACTTAAGAGGTCAAAATATTTAATATACTAGTTCTTTGAAGAAATCGAAATTCTCATTCCCTGAGTCCTGATCTCCCCCCTCTTGCTCGCCGAAAATAATTCATTCCTAAGTTGTAATTTTCAAATAAAGTTTCAAGTGTTTCTATTTCATCTGCCAATCTCTGTACGCGAGTCCTATCCCAATTTTTTGACTTTTTCAAATATTCTAACTCGTCAAGTTTTTCTTGGATAAGCTTTACTACGGTCTTCTCGTACTCGCTAGACATCTCTGCTTGAAGATAGAACAATGGTTAGAATAATAAACCTTCTTAAAAATATAAGAAGGATGTCACGTCATTTTTTTATGCAAGTCACTCAACGTTAGGTTTTTTTGTAACAAGGCATAGAGGTCTCTCTTATTCAATTCATTGAACCAATATTGATTGTAATGATTGACGTACTGGAAAAGAAACTCTAAGAACGGTCTAAAGCCATATTCATGCGGGAGCATATCCAAAGCGATTCTAGCCTCTTCCAAATAGGTTGAGCTTTTTCTCATCGTAAGTTCGAATGCCTTCTGCACATCCCCAGTGATAATACTATAGTACAATGGCCATGAAGGAATTTTTATAGATCCGTTCCTGATTGCATCCTGGATCTCGTTTCCACAGCCTACAGCTTCACTGGCCTTAGCCATACCTAAATGATAGATTTCACCAAGTGGTTTCCTATCAAGCGCCATATTTCTAGCTGCTGTGCCCATAATAGCTCGATACTTCTTGTAGCAACCCATCATATTCTCATCTGTAATAGACTCTGGCTTCGCTTTGAGTCTCTGGTCGATGTACTGTCCTACTCTAGCATCCTTAAAGCCTTCTTCAAATGATCCTAGTACGGTGTCTCCTCCGACGGAAATCATTTGTCTTGCAACCTCAAGTATATACGGATTCATTAGCTTATAATCATCTAGATAATCCAAGTCCTCATCTTTGTCAATGATTCTGTCCATTGGTTCGCTGAGATCGATTGCAATAATATGTCCATCAATTATTGTAGTTCTAAGCTCAGAACTAATGCTTTCTTGAAAGTATGCAGCTGCCCCATCAAACAATGCATTTAGAACTGGGAAAGTCATTAAGACAAAATTTGAATTTAGGATGCGTTCGACTCTGTCTGCAAGAATTTCAGGTCGAGAAATTCTCGCCATTACATCTTGTATTTTGGAGTCGTCAAGAACCATCTCTGAAGACCCTATTTCTTCTGCGAATTTTCTAAGAGAACCAGACGGGTTTTGATCAGAAATGATTAGCTTGTGTAGCGATAACAAGTATCGTTTGGTAAAGTCCTGAAATTGTTCTTCAGTTTCATGGCTGTATTTACTAAACTGTTTGTATCCCTTTTCTCTTAACAGAGCTTGCTTGATTATATCTCGTCCTGCCCCAGTACTCATTAAAGTGCTTTTCTTGAATAGGAATTCATCTTTACCATTCATTTATATTGATTTTCACTAGAACCTTGTTATTTAAGTTTCAGCCTAAACACTCAATCGTACATGTAATCTTGGAGCCCAATGTTTTCCTGCACAGGGGAGGGACGGGCTATCGCGATGCCATTGCTACTCTTTCTTGCTCGTTCTTCTTTTTAATAGCATGACTGGTCATTTCATTTTGTGAAGCTAAAATAAGTTCTCTCGCAAGAGCTTCTTCTATGGCCTGTGGGTTAGAATACGTTGATTCTCTAACCCCCTCAGCTATAAATCTGAGAGCAAGATCAACGCGTCTTAGAGGAGCTACGTCAACGGAGACGTGATATACGACTCCTCCGTAAACGATTCTCGTAGTATCTTCATTAGGAGATGCATTCTCGACAGCTTTCACAAATACCTCTAACGGATTCTTGCCTGTTTCCAAGTGTATTATCTCAAAGGCTGTTTTCAACACGTTTAGAGATTTAGCTTTCTTGCCACCCATCCGGCCAGTATTTTTTGCATATCTTTTTCCAAAATGCATCAACTTGTTGGCGAGCCTTTCCACAATGTTAACCTCCGATTTTTTCAATCTTTGATGCTCATGTCGTCCAAAGGTGATGGGAATAACGGAGTGCTTTAACGATATCACTTTCTGAAGCCCGATATCGCCGATTTCTATCTTTCTCGCGTCCCATTTGTTGAATAAAAGCAAGTTTGCTTGTTCCTTTCCACTCATACCAATTACCTTCGTGGTTTTTCCTTCCGTCCTAAGACTAACTCATTAAGGGAGACACCATTTACTTTGAAGACTCTCCATCTCACCCCAGGGATATCACCCATTGCTCCTCCCATTGAACCTCCAATCCCTTCGAGCATCACCTCGTCATGCTCATCTACGAAATTCAAGGCACCGTCCTTTGGTAGGAATGCAGTGATAGTTTTTCCATTCTTTATCAGCTGTACTCGGACACATTTCCTCACCGCTGAGTTTGGCTGTTTCGACTCTATTCCGACCTTTTCAAGGACAATTCCTTTTGCCTGTGGCGACCCCTCAAGAGGGTTAGCTTTCTTATCCAGCATCAACATCCGCCTCTTGTAATACTTGTTTGACCAGCGAGCACGTTTTCTCTTTGACTTGAGCACACGCCCCGAGAACAAACCTAACGGTGACTTGGCCAACTAATCCATAACCTCGTTTCCAATCATTCTTTCAGATGCACTTGTTATCAGAACATTGGATATTTGAAAGTACCTCTTTGCCAACAATCTAGCCTTCTCAGCATTCCTTCCTTCCTTCCCAACCACTACGCCTTTTCGCTTTGCATCTACCAAAACCACCGCTTGCTTGGAGCCGTCTGTTCTTTGGGTTATCTTGACCTCATTGACCATTTGAGGGTTCAGTATATTGCGGACAAAATCACTTGCGTCATCAGAATATTCCACTAGTTCTACTTTTTTGGCTACAACATTTTGTAACTGTCGAATAGTCGCACCTCCCTTCCCTATAGCAAGGCCCATTTGGCCCTTGTTGACAATAAAAATAACACGGTCCATCTTATCATCAACTACACAGTCCCTTGCAGTTACACTGGTGATACTTTGAAATAGAGACATTAGTCGCAATTCATCCGAAGTTAATTTGATTTTTTCCGTCAAATTTTAAATCCTCTTATCGTCATATGTACAAAAAGACCATACAAGCAATTCTCAAATCATGCATCTGATTCATTATCGCCAATTTAAGTCTTCCATGTCATGCAGATGGCTGGTTCTCCGAGCACCTGCCTGGATCAGAAGTATTTGTGTTCGGATTAGATGCACATGACGGAATCACCAAATTCAAATCTGTGCTGGTCCAAGGTAACATTTTTCATGCAATTGAAATTTTGTGATTAGTTCACTTTTTCGGAGAGAATGTTTCGAATTTCTTCTTCAGTTCCTGTTCGGATGGAAAGCACAGATATCCTATGTGGCCGATTGCAAGCCCTTCCTAAAGTGACCGATGTTCCATGGAATTTAAGCACCGGAATACCCATAGATTTAGCTTGATCTTCAATATTACCTATGTTTCCATCATTAACCGAATCAGATACAAGTATGAGTTTTGATCCTTTGACAAATTTCATTACTTCCTTGGCACCTTTCTTGTACTTGCCACTTGTAACTGCGTCTTTAATCAGCTTCTCTAGCGCTTTCAACAGCACTCTCCTCCTCCTTCACTTTCATATAAAGGTCAACCATGCCAGTACCAACGGGTACAGTAGCTCCTACTATAACGTTTTCTGTGACTCCCCTCAAGGTTTCCACCTGACCCTCGAGAGAAGCCCTCGCTATGGTAGGAACCGTGATTTCAAATGCTGCACGCGCTAGTACTGAGGTTTTTGTCCCTGCAATACCATGTCTTCCTATCTGTTGAAGGTACCCTTTAGATGACATTAAATCGGCAACCAACATGATATGGCGGAGATCAACCTCCAGCCCTTGCTCCTCCAATGTGTTTGTGATTTCCTTCACCAATGCAGTTCTCGCAGCCTCTATCCCTAGTGTCTGCCAAATCTCATAAACATTATTGGTCGATACCCTCCGAGTGTCTACACCAGGTATTTGAACCACCTTCGATAGGTTCGAGCCTGCCGTTTGAATAACCCATTCTTCATCCTGCTTTACGATGGTAACTCTTTCAATATCCGGTACACCTTTGACTCTTGCGTTCAAAAGTTTATTCTTTAGCGTCAAAATCGTTTGGGCATCTGGTTCGTCTGGAATTGTGACTCGTATGTGATAGGGCTTATCTTTCATACTAATGTCGTATCTCTTTTTGGAGCCCTTTAGTACATCAAATACCTGTTCAAGTTCACATCCGCGTTCGGCAAGCTGTGCTTCAGAGAAGTAAAAGTTAAGAATTCCGCTGTAGTCGATATCAGTCTTATCTATTAGGTCGGAAACCCGAGTATAAATAATCTCTTTGGCTACTTGTAACGCTTTTTCCCTACTAACTTTGTGTTCCTCATCCAAGTAAATATCCATGGTCGGTGTAACTGGTTTCTTACGTGCGTCTACTAACTCAATCAAACGTGGTAACCCTAAGGTCACATTTCTTTCCTTGACTCCAGCAAAGTGGAAGGTTCTGAGAGTCATTTGTGTACCTGGTTCACCTATGGATTGTGCTGTGACCACCCCGACAGCCTCACCTGGTTCTGCCATGGCCTTTTCTGTGAATTCTACAATCTTTCGAACTACTTTTTCTACCCCGGCCTTGCTCAGTCGGTTATTCAATAGAGTCATCTCTAGATTAGTCCTTACTTTTACATTGAGATTAGCACCAAAAGAACTGAGAATCTTTGCTATCTCAGCGTCGGTGGCTTTCTTACCTTCATCAATAATTGATTCACCTTCAATCAATCTGAGTATATTTACAGCCTCTCCGTGATCACTCTTAGCAGGATCGATCCCGTCTTCGCCGTACAGATACTGGATAATATTTCCATGAGGATCCCTCACAGTCAGGTCATATTCAATCTTCAAATGCTCTAATGCATTTATCAACCTCCTCTGCATGTATCCGGACTGTTGGGTCCTAACTGCAGTATCTACCAAGCCTTCTCGGCCTCCCATCGCGTGGAAGAAGAACTCCAAAGGACTTAGTCCGTCACGATAATTGGATTTGACAAAGCCCTTCGCGTCAGGATTGGTATCATTTATCCTAAAGTGAGGCAAAGATCTGTTATGATAACCCTTGTTAATGCGCTTCCCTCTAATGGATTGTTGTCCCAAAGCCGCAGTCATCTGACCTATATTCAGTGTTGAACCCCTAGCACCAGTTGATGCCATAATCACACCAGAATTGTCGTCGGGAAATGCTCGATCTGCTGTTTTTCCTGCCCGATCCCTGGCCCTAGACAATTCATTGACTACATATAGCTCCAAAGCTTCTTCGGGAGACAAACCTCTCGTCAGGGGGAGAGTGCCGTCTTTGTATTGCTTTATCAACTCATCCACCTTTTCATAAGCACGCTGAATAATCGCGCTAATTTCATTCCTAGTTTCGTCGCTCAGCCATAGATCTGAATATCCATACGAAAATCCACGTTGAGTCAAATAGGTCTTGAGTATAATCAGGATCGAATCTAAAAATTTCCTAGCTGTATCATTTCCATAGTCCTTTGCAATACGGTGAAGCACGCTATCTGGCTCTTCAGCACCAATCGATGCCTTATCTATAACTCCTCCTAGGAGTTGACCGTTTCTAATTACAACATCCTTGCCCTCGCCTTTGGATGCTTTGTTCCACTTTGAGGTGATAATAAAATTGAAATCAGCAGGGAAGAAAAGTGAGAAGAGCTGCCTACCACTGTAAAGTTGATAATCTCCATCTTTTGAATTTGCCTCTGGAAGTACTCCACCATACCCCCCGCTCAAAGCCATATTAGCGAATTCCTCTCTGTTTAGAAATGTATCCTTTGAGGTGAGAATGTAAGCTCCTGTGATGAAATCTCTGATACCACCAATAATGGGTCCGCCATATCTGGGAGATATCAACTGATCTTGGACCCTCATTAACAATGCGGCTTCAGCTCGAGCCTCTTCGCTTTGAGGAACATGTAAATTCATTTCGTCTCCATCAAAATCTGCATTATAAGGTGGACATACAGCTGGGTGCAGTCGAAATGTGCGATAGGGAAGAACCCTAACGTAATGAGCCATTATGGACATTCTGTGCAGAGACGGTTGGCGATTAAAGATCACGATATCGCCATCGGAAAGATGTCTTTCTACAACATAGTTTGGAGCAAGCGATTCCGCAACCATATCCCTATCGCTTACATAATCTAGCCTAATTTTGACGCCGTCAGGCCTAATTATATAATTCGCTCCCGGATATGTATTAGGTCCATTAATAACAAGGGCTTTCAGACGTTCAAGATTCCATTGGGAGACTGTTTCCGGAATAGTAAGCTTCTTTGCTACGTCTACAGGAACCCCCACGCTCGAAATTGTCAAATTAGGATCTGGAGATATTACTGTTCGGCTAGAGAAATCGACCCTCTTCCCAGACAAGGATCCTCTAAATCTACCTTCCTTGCCTTTCAATCTTTGAGTAAGAGTCTTCAATGGCCTTCCAGAACGATGATGTGCTTGTGGAATACCGGAAACCTCATTGTCGAAGTAGGTAGTAACATGGTACTGCAACAGGTCTACTAAATCCTGAACTATCAGTGGAGGCGTACCGGCCTCTTTACTCTCCTTCAACCTTTGATTAACACGTATGATATCTACTAACTTGTGAGTCAGGTCGTCTTCAGATCTAATCCCTGTCTCCAGTATTATTGAAGGTCTCACGGTAACCGGAGGTACAGGCAGCACTTGCAACACAAACCATTCTGGTCTTGCGGTTTTGGAATCGTATCCAAGGAGGAGAAGGTCGTCATCAGGGATATTCATCATCCTTTCTCTAATGGTGATTGGTAATAGTCGATTCTCACCAGCTTCCGTCTTTTCCACGAAAATAGTTGGTTTTGTAAAGACCAACTCGTACTGCTCCTTCTCGCAATGCGGACATACCTTAACCTTCTTGGCCTTCTCTATTATTTCATCCTTAATATTCTCCAGAGTTATTACGGAATATGCGGCTTTTGCGTTCCGCAAGGCACGATATTTCTCAATATCACTTTGGCCCAGTTTGACTCTGCTACACGATCTGCAACAGGTGATAAGCAATTTATGAATATCATCCACGAATGCAATATGAAGTACCGGCTCTGCAAGCTCAATATGCCCGAAGTGTCCAGGGCATCTTGCCGATGTATTCCCACATGTTCCACATTTTTGACCTGGTTCCAGGGTGCCAAGCCTATTATCCATCAGGCCTCCTTGAACAGGCATACCGTCTTCGTCATAGGTTTCTGGAGCAGTGATCTCGGCAACGCTAAATTTGCGCACTTCCACCGGTGACCAAATGCTAAACTTTATTCCCCCTAATACTTTCATCGATTCTTCTGTCAAATCAGAAATCCTCTCCTAAACTTTGTCCTTCGCCAATAGGCGAGGAGCAACATTCAAACTCATCATTTCCTGCAACAACAATTTGAAGGCATATGCGATTATGACAGAGGAGATCTTTGCCTTATCCCCACACACCCTACAAATGTATCTCCGCTGTTTAATGTCATAATACGCTAAGAGACCGCATCGTTCGCAAACGTTTATTTCAGCTTTGTCTGACTCTTCTAGAAGACGATCCTTGAGCATCATTGAAGCACCATATGCAATGAGGCAATCTCTCTCCATTTCACCAAATCTTAGTCCGCCTCCCCTTGCTCGACCTTCAGTTGGCTGTTTGGTAAGCATTTGTACTTGACCTCGAGCCCTACTGTGGATCTTATCTGCTACCATATGATGTAGTTTTTGATAGTAAACTACACCAACGTAAACATCGGCAGGGAATTTTCTACCAGTTCTACCATCATACATAACTTCTTTTCCCGTAAATTTGAAACCATAATCTTGCAGCACATCCTTAAGTTGGTCTAATTTTTCTCCTAGGAATGCTGATCCATCTACAATTCTACCTCTTAGTGCAGCTGCTTTACCCCCCAGTGATTCCAGAAACTGGCCTACCGTCATACGGGATGGAAATGCATGAGGATTTATCATTACATCGGGGACTATCCCGTTTTCTGAATAGGGTAAATCCTCTTGATTAACGAGCATACCTACGACACCCTTCTGACCGTGTCTAGATGCGAATTTATCGCCAATTTCAGGAATTCGCATATCTCGCACGCGAATCTTAAACATTTTGCCACCTTCCACAGACTGTGTCATTATGACCGTATCGACAACCCCATTTTCTGAGGGTCTAACCCCTATAGAAGTATCCCGTCTGTATGGTCCCTTGACCTCGAATTCCCTATATTCCTCCATGAATCTTGGAGGGGAGGTTCGACCGATCAGAATATCGCCACCTACAACCACAGCTTCATGCATTATGGCACCATCTTGTTCTAAGAGGCGATATGCCTTTTCACCTCTGTAGCCGCGTATATTCTCGTCTGATGAAGGTAATTCGAAATTATCTTTCATACCACCTGGATATTGCTTAGCCTCTGCTTCGTACACTCTGTAAAAGAAAGTCCTCCCAAACCCTCTATCTACCGCAGACTTGTTAAATACCACAGCATCTTCTATGTTATAACCCTCATAAGGTAGGACTGCCACAATTGCATTCTGTCCAGTTGGTCTATCGTCCAGGCCTAGTAGATTTATCGCTTTGGTGCTAACCATTGGGGTTTGAGGATATAGCATTAAATGTTGTCTAACATACGTGCTCGCATTCATTAAGGGGGTTGAAAACCCGAGACTTTGTTTAGCCATTGCGCTCTCATAGGTATTTCGGGGAGATTGATTGTGTTCAGGGTAGGGTATAATGGATGCCCCAACACCCAAAATGGAAGAGGGGAAAACCTCCACATGGGTGTGAGGAAGGCCAATAACGTCGGTACCAATGCTAACGTAACAATTCTCCTCTTCATTGGCGTCAACCAATTCCAATATGCCCGTGTGCAGAAGGTCAGTCCATGAAAGGAATTTCTTTTGAATCTTTTCAATTATTTCCTCTGTGATCAGTGAGCGGCCATCTCTGACTATGATCAACGGTCTAAGCACACGGCCTGAATTGCAACTAATGTAAAGACGCTTAGTTGCATTATCGTTTAATGAACTGTAGAGATATACACCCACATGAGGATGAATCTTGCCAGATCTCCTCATTGTCCTTAATGTGTTAGCTAAATGGCCGCCGTCCTCCACGTAACCTACAAGCTGCCCATCAACAAATACCCTAGCTCCAATTCTCTTCAAGTTCTCATTTGCCTCGTCAACATGCTCAACACCTAATTCAAAGAGCTTTTCTACAATTTCAGCCGAAGAAACACTTACTGATATAATAGCCGATAGAGCTAAGTTTTTGACCAATCCGCAGTTAGATCCTTCTGGTGTCTCGGCAGGACAAATGCGACCAAAGTGAGTCGCGTGGAGATCCCTTGCTTCAAAATTAGGCTGGCTTCTGCTAAGGGGAGATTGAATACGCCGTAAGTGGCTTACTGTAGACATATAATTTGTCCTATCTAGTAGCTGCGTTACTCCGACCCGACCTCTTCCCCAATTTCCAGTTGCAATTGCGTTATTCAACTTATCGGATATTATTCCAGGTCGGACAGCAGCAGCAACGGCATTAATTCCTCGCTTTTGACCTGACCGTTCGAGCTGGTATTTCATGTCGCGTATCAAATTTCGGAAGGCAGTCCGGAATAGATCTGCGAGCATCTGGCCAGCGAATTTTATTACCTTATTACCATAATGATCTTTGTCGTCTGCATCAATCCAACCAAGTTTAAGTTCAATCAACTTACTAGCCGCTTCACCAAGGAAGAGTGCTTTTTCATGCCGGTTATCAGGGTTCTTTCCTAAGTGAGGTAAAAGTCCCCAATCAAGTAGGGTTTCTGCTCTCTTGATCTGAAATTCTTCAAGCATACCTGGGGCAATACGCTTGCTGATATAGATTATTGCATCCCTACTTGTAAGAACATCACTCGATTTTTCAAAAGAGGGTTCAAGCTCGTCTTGTATGAGGGTATTCAGTGATACGCCATTTGCAATGTCCCTGTCGGTTTCCAGTCCCAAAGCTCGTACCAATGTGATTAAGGGCACATCTACAGGAGATCCAGGTATCTTCGCTACCACAGATCCATCTGGTCTCATTATTAATTCCAATTTTGCTCTATAGCCAACAATAGAGGAGTAGACTTTTGCCTTGTACAGAAGGGTACCGGTCGCTTCTTCCATATCGACTATAATCTTGTTATACGAGAGATCTTCTAATCCTACAATGACCCGCTCAGAGCCATTTATGACAAAGTATCCACCTGGATCTCGTGGATCTTCAGCCAACTCTATCAGCTTGTGTTCCGGCATATTATGCAATATACAAGCATTTGATTTCACCATCACTGGCATGTCTCCTATATGAATAAATCTAGATTCCAATATTTTGCCATCTTCTACAATGCTACATTCTAACATGATTGGCGAAGCATATGTCAAATTTCTCAACCGTGCCTCCATAGGTGCTACATGGGTAATCGAGCCGTCAAGTTCCATAATTCTAGGTTGCTGAAGCTTTATCTTTCCAAGCTTTATCTTGTACGGATATTCGGAAGTCTCTATCTCGATTTCTGCAACTTCATCGATAATACTTTGAATCCCTTTCTCCATGAATTCATTGTATGAATTCAAATGTTGCCTTGCCACTCCTTCCTTTCTCAAAATGTCATTTATTATGGGCCACAAAATGAACAACCACCACCTAAATTATACCTATCCCTCTACCACATACCGGTAATATACACTTTCACCCGAAGTGGCACTTTTGCGAGTAATTTTTATGATATCTCCAGGCCTAACGTCAAGATCCTGCAAACCTTTGTCACTTAACATTATGTACGGGAGTTGGCTAGGTTTAGCATTGTATTGTTTCAGTACAGCACTGGCTTCGGCTCTAGGCAGAATCTCGTGCTTAGGCTGATACATATGATCAGTTATCTTGACAAGCTTCTTTTCAGCTGACAAATCCTCGACTACCTCCTGTAGCCAGCAAATGCATATGGGGATATAAAATGAAATACAAATTCTGATACACCTATCCCCTTTCTCAATATATAGGTATATCCCGATCTGGTCCGAAAAATTCTACAGCAGAATTTGGATAAATTCCCAGATTTTCAAGAGGGACCAGTTTCAATTCGCTCGTTCTCAGTTCAATATTTTTCAGGAGTACTTTGGAGGGGACATATATGCCATTGAACTCGAATGTCTGGGACTAATCTATTAAAGAGAGAATATCTGCACCGGAGATTACTAGTATTTTTTGAGATCTGCCGAACTTTGACAAAGATCTAATGTAACATTCCTTAGTGGACTTGAAAGGAACGAGTCCTAACTTAAGTAGATAATACTCAGGCAAAGTTGATATTATTCCGAAATCATAATTTTTTGTTAGCTCCTTTAGGAACAGAATATGTTCTAGACCTTCCACGTATTGAAGTTTCTCTTCTAAATGTTTCTGTATATCCAACCTTTCTTGGACATACATTTCTAAAGCCTCACAACCAAGACCCATTTTGTTTTCTGAGAGCAAAACGACTAGACCGCCCTCCTTAGCCAATTCCATTACATTCCATAGAGAGTTCAGAGACGAACATAATGTAAGATGAGATTCGAAGTCGTCGCTAGGACTAATCAAAGTACTTTGACACTTTTCTATACCAGTTTTCCGACCAAGATCTAATGAGCGAGTTGCACTCTCAAATGACTGAGAAATAGCTCCATGGTGCAAGCCAAGGATTTTGGGACTTCCAACTACTTCGATAGAAGTAGCATTCAGGTTGTCGACCATTCTCAATGCAATTTCTAGAGGTGAAAGTTTCTTGCGCGGATTAGGTAGGTTACTTGATCGTGAGTAAAATGCTTCGTTCATTTCTTTTTGGTAGAATTGTCGAAGAAGGAGGGTTGGGGTCCCACCATAACCAAACAATGGATCGTATCTAACTTGGGAAATGCAAAGCACATTTTTGTACTTGCCTAGTAGAGAAAATAGTGAAGAATCCGTTACCTCATAAACAGGATAGGGATGTTTTCGCAATGAATTCTTTAGCGGTTTTATGTGATCCGTTCTAGATGCAAAAGTAATGCAAGCGTGGTTCTTTAGGACGGATCTTTGAGAAATTTGGTCCACCAAACCCAGGACCGCTTGTGAAGCTGACAAAACAACTATGATCGTGTTATCAGTAATGTCCATATTGGAGAGTTCATCCTTTATTTGCTGCTCTGCCAAGTAACCTGTGGATGGAGTTGGATAAATGTGAGCTAATAGATTTTCGTACTTTATGTCCACTACTACAGAGGTTTGGCCGTACTTAAGCCACAGCTCAGGCATACAATATCATCGCCAAATGATAGCTCGAATCTAGGCCTAAATTAGTTAGGTGGTGATTATTCAAATGAAAGGCGCTTGCACTTGACTTGACAATTTTTTGAAATGCCACAGATTCTAGACACAATTCTGGAATAAACATCAAATATAGTGATCTAGGCAAAGACCACACATTTTTTGTGAACATAATCGATTCTAAATTTTCACCTTCCCTATTAAGATATGTCAAGATTTAGGTACAGTACGGTGCGTTGGGCTATTTAGAAGCAATTCAGTGATAAGGTTATGAAGGAAAAGTCACATTCCAACTGAATGATCTCTAGAACACACTTTCGATTGGTGGCCAAAAAATCAGACAAGTGAGGTCGTCATGGCAGAATATTTATTGGATATTCAATTAACGTCTGCAGATAAGAGTTGCTTCTATACTTTTTGGTGATGAACTAATTACGGTTCATTTATGAATTGTTACACGCCTAATTAATAGAGTACTCACCCTTCGTAGATCATTAGATTCTTTTCTTCCAAGAGATTGTGAAGATTATGCACAGCTCTGTATACTTCAGTCTCTTTCTTTGCTCCTGTGCAAACTAGTTTTCCAGAAGCGAATAGTAAGATCACTGTCTTAGGATCTAACATTCGATGGATGAGGCCTGGAAACTGTTCAGGCTCATACATGCTCCTGGGGAGTACCCTAGCTGCTAGCTCGAGGTGGATTTTCCCCCCAAACTTGCTGAAGCAACGATATTCTGTATTTCAATAATAGGTTCATGTTCGATAGAAATGCCTCCTTTTTTCAATTTTTGGACTACATTTTTTACTGCTTTAATGGCTTGGTCTTCAGATTTAGCTCCGGTACACACCATTTTTCCTGAACTAAAGATGAGAGTGGCAGTCTTCGGTGATTTCAGTCTAAAAACTAATCCCGGGAACTGATCAGGATGATATTCCACGTCTGGAAAAATCTGGGTAATTAAATTGAGATTTACTGTTTGGTTGACAGTGGCTGACGCTACTACGTTCTCTATGCTAACTATTGGTTTAGTCTGAGGCATACCCTTATTCAGCCTTTATAAAGGAGAACTATATATACTGTTTACATTCACATTTCATCCAATCTTGGTGAATAAAGGCTCAATCCACTGCCAGAATATTGCATATATGTTGCACGGATACTAATGGACCTTAGCTTACGGAGTTTGAAACTGAAATAATGAATTGATTTATTGCAAGTGGGGCAGATCTCTATCCGAGAATAATTAGTCTGTAGCATTTCATTATCAAGTTTAGGTATACATTCTTTCCCCTACAAACTGGGCCAAATAGAATTAAGGGCAATAATAATGAACAATAATTTTCTCAAAATCAGTAGATTAGTCTAGAACTCAATTTGAGCAGCCCTTTTTTTGACATATAATATGGTTTGTCAATTTTCAATTTTTCCGCTATAGTAAGACCAATGATTTGAATAACGAATATCGAAGATAGAATATTCTCAAAATGAGATATTTCTGATGGTGGCTGAAAATAATAGGCCAGAGCATGGGCCTTTTTTATTTTTTTTTGAAAATTCACCGCCATAGAGTTTTTCATCTTTCCGTAGTCGAGAATGATGACGCGGTCTAGTTTTTTCAAGCTAAATAAAGGTGCGTGATAGTAATCATCTAGTAGATATCCAAACGACCTAAGTCCAAAAAGCTCATTCATTTTGAGTGCTCCGTAGTTGGCGAGTGGATATGATAAACCGTCCCCAAGGAATAGGATCGACTTGAACCTGGTTGTCAAGTCGATTCCTGATTGATTGACCTGTTGGCGAGCATATTTCATTATTTTGTCCAAGATGTTCAAATTGATGTCAATCCCAATCAACGCCATAGAGAATGTTACGGTGGCGCTGTATTCCAAAATACTAGTGTTTGACGATTGGGGGCTATGCAAATAATCCAGTTTGAAAGTTTCGTTACAGACCTCTTCCAGAGGACTTTTAGCCCGCGCAGTAATAGCGGTAGTTTTAAGCCCAATTTTACGGGCCATCTTGGCGGCCTCAATATTTGAACGAGTTCTGCCGGAGGCCGATATGAAGATAATTTCATGGTTTGATAGCACTCGTGGACAATTAAGGATAGCTGAAGGATGATATGCAAGCATTCGATGGTCCGATAGATATTCCATTAGAAGAGCACAGGTATACGAGTCACCTGAACCAATAACTAGCCCATCCCTAGTACTCATTGGTTTAGGAAGCCTTAATCCTTGAAGATACTTTACTTGAGAATATATATCTCTCCTGAAATGGCTAACCCAGACGGACTTGGTCAAATGTAGTCATCGGGCAATAGGCAAATAGGTTCCATGATATTTACGAAATCGAGGTAAATGATCGAACTTTCGCATTCTAATATTCTTCCTCGAATTCTTCCTCGCCTTCTTCTTCAATGTCCTCGATGTCTTCATCGAGCTCTTCTCTCTCTTCCGCGCTCTTATAAGGCAGGTCGGTTTCACCAGCTGCGCCGCAGACAGGACATTTAAATTCGATTGTCTGACCCTCCAAGTCTAACAGGAAATCCTTTGAGAAAACTTGGTCGCACTTAGAACAAACCAAAGTAGTTTGAATATTATCCTGGCTGAACTTGTGAGATTGGACTCGAAAAATAGTGCCTGCCATTCTTCTTACCTATACAAAATACTCTTTTTTATAAGCCTTTGTGATAATTAGAAAAATTCAATGTTCTTTCATGTTTAGAAAGATCTCAAACCTGGTTTCGAATTAGAAATAAGAGCGAGAATATTTTCTCTAAGCTCCTTTTGCTCCATCAAACCTCGGTGTGCCATCGTGACAACAACACTGTGATTTCTAACTCCTCTCATTTTCATGCACAAGTGTTCGCCCTCAGCTATCACGACGACTCCTCTAACCCCCATTTTAGTTATTTCCTCAGCTATCTGCTTTGTTAATCTCTCCTGTATTTGCATCCTACGCGAATACTTTTCTACTAGACGAGTTAGTTTGGATATTCCAAAAACCTTGCCCTCAGGTAGGTATGCAATGTGAACTTTGCCATAAAAGGGAAGCATATGATGCTCACACATACTATAAAATTGGATATCTCTGGCAATTATAGCATCGGTTTCCTCAGAGAAACTCACATCGAGCACGGAACTCATTGTGTAACCTGCAAATATCTCCTCAAATGCTTCTGCCATTCTTCTCGGCGTTCCAATTAGACCTTCTCTGTCGGGATTTTCACCCAATTCTATCAATAGTTTTCTCAGAATCTTCTCGATTTTCTTTTTGTTTAGGGTTCTACCCTTCTCCTTTTCATGTAACAATATCTTACTATAGGACTCCATCACCAGTACAGATTTGTTCAGATATTATTCTTACTCTATTGATGGAGAAATTTACTCTCCTAAATAACGTGAAAACGCAAGCCAAGTCAAGCTCCAGTTGCATACACCGTTTTATCTTGAATATTTGCTTCGTTAAAACTTAATCTTCGGTTGATGCATGATTCGCACTCACCACAGTGCACCTGTTTGTTTAGACTATTTCGTGATTCGCCTGAATAACAACTCCAGGTATCGAATAACTTATCTCCCAAAAGTTCGTACCCGATCTTGACTAGCTCGTTCTTATGGATATTCTCTTTCGCTGGACACCAGATTTCGATCCGCTTTCGGAGGCCTAGGTTTATGGCATCGATGTCAGATTGGTTTAACATGCTTTCGATTGAGCTTACGAACACTGGTCGGCAATCAGGGTAATTCTGATCATCAGCATGTGCCCCGTACACTAAAACACCAATCTTCAAGCTAGCTGCCCAAGCTGCACCTATCGTCAGGAAAACCGAATTTCGGTGCGGAACAACTATTGACTGGTGAAATCTATCTGGAATAATTGTGTTCTTTGTAGTTAGGGCGTTATCGTTGCCGTAGAGATCTTTCATGAAGCCTATATCAATCTCCTTATGAACTTTAGATCTTAATAGCATAGAAAATAACCTTGCTCTCCTCATTTCTTCTGTCGACCTTTGACCATAATGAAAAGTAATAGTATATGGCGCAAAATTCCAAAACTTCTTAACATAAAATGCCGCAACTACGGAATCTAATCCACCGCTAAGTATGCAAACTGCTTTCGTTGAGACCATATTTTAAATATCAGGTTAGATATTATGGACTTTTCCTCCTAAATGCTTCTCAAATTCTTTTCCACTGACTTTAAACTAATTTAAGAGGCATTTGAGATGAAAAAGAAATGTTGCGG
Source organism: Nitrososphaeraceae archaeon (assembly GCA_035697905.1). Taxonomy (GTDB): domain Archaea; phylum Thermoproteota; class Nitrososphaeria; order Nitrososphaerales; family Nitrososphaeraceae; genus TH5896. The sequence continues at coordinate 11,607 of DASSCH010000230.1, read as the reverse complement.
ACGTTCACTTAACGTCAATTCTGATTCTGATCACTTTGAGGAACCATTAAAAACAGTAATCATGACTCATGAATTTTACTTGACTATGAAGTATTTTCCACCTCGATCTAGTAGTCGTGATACTGGGATTTATGATAGCCCTCGGGCGAATTTGTACGAATGGAATGAGTCAATCCGTGAATTCTTGAAGCTACTTTTCTGATACACTTGGCCAGAGCCCTAACGCAATCCGAACAATTTCAATACAAATTTCTCTGTTAGAATTTTTCGCCGCTAAATAGTAGACGGGTAGATTAGTTAAGAACATGGGATTAATTTTTATCATCGGTACAATATGGTTAATTCATGATAATAAAAGAGGGATCGTACGTACTTCTTTACCACTCACCCCAAAAAACTTGGTTGGTAGAGGCGAATGCTGGAAAGAAGTTCCACACCCATTTAGGCGTCCTCGATTTAGGAGAAGCAGTAGGCTCTGATTTTGGTTCACATATTTTGTCTTCTAAAGGAAAGAAGGTCGTTCTACTAGAGCCATTAGTATATGATTTCGTAATGAAATCAGATAGATTAACTCAAATTGTATACCCCAAGGATCTAGCATATATCGGGATACGGAGTGGACTCACAAGTGGTTCGCGAGTTCTAGAAGTTGGCACCGGGAGTGGCGGGCTTACGACCTACTTAGCAAGCATCGTTAGACCGTCTGGACACGTTTTCACTTTTGACGTGAATCCAAAATTTAGCGCTATCGCCAAAAAAAACATCAAAAAGGCAAACCTGTTTGATTTTGTTACGTTTCATGATCATACCCAATTTCAAGATGCAAATTGTAGCGCCGTAGATATAGTTATCGTTGATATTGGAGATCCGTGGACGATGATCGAGAAGACGTATCAATTACTAAAACCGAGTGGAACCCTCGTAGCGATATGCCCTACAATGAATCAATTAGAAAAAATGTCCTCTACCCTAACTGAGTTCGGTTTTGTATTCATTGATTCCACAGAATTGATGATAAGGAACATCGAGGCTAGGGAGGGCAAAACACGGCCGGCGATGAGGATGATAGGTCATACAACCTATCTCATTTTTGGAAGAAAAGCGCTCCAGACCACAGACAGTGGGCATTGAAATAGGTGCGTTAGAGTGCAGTTCCAAAATTCCATTATACCCCCAGGATCTGTTTGAGTAAAGCGCGGTAATCGACTGTTTCTTTGGTGCTTCCAGGTGACGGAAGCTCAAAAACAAGTGGAATTGGCTTTTTGGATCGCAATTCGGTTAATTGATATCGAATCTGCTTGCCGAAATCATCACTAACAAGAATCAGTCCTACATCATCGCTATTACTAATCCTGCCGATCTCATTTAATACATCCTCCGCAGAGTTTGCCTTAATGCCTTCTACACCTGCCAACTGAAAGCTGGTAACAAAGACCCTACTACCTACAGCAACAACTCTCAATATAATCAAAAAGACCTTGCTAAGATCCCCTTTTATTCCTTCTGTGGATATGCTTGCTAAGGGGCCACCAAAGGTGAATAAAAACCAAGATTGAGGATACATACTTTTCGAAAAAGAATCTACCTGTACAGGCATGTACTCAAAATACAGTTCCTGCAGGCTATACTACCTGCCTACCTGCTCCACAATATGAATGCAACCAACCCAAGTAGGCCAGCAAACAACAACAAGGTAGCCTTCCACAAGCTTCCACTAGCTCTGTCGCTGATGTCCCACATACCTCCACCAAAGTGGGATCGATCGTATTCCTTCTTCAAATGCTCATAGCTATAGACTTGCTGCCAATCTGCAGGAGGAGTCCATTCACGGTTAATGTTATATTCCTTATACTTATACTCCCGATCATATTCTTTTCTCGATTGGTCGTCCGATAGGATCTCGTACGCTTCTACCACTTCCATGAACTTCTTCTTGGAATCTTCCGAGTTTCTGTTTTTATCTGGATGATGCTTTAACGCGAGCTTCCTAAATGACCTTTTGATATCTTCATGGGATGCCGATTGATGGAGGTCCAGCACGTCATAGTAATCGGACACAATTAAATAATCAGGCAGACCCCATAAATAATTATACTCGTATGAATCAGCTCTTTACGGTCCTGCCAAGAATTTCCTCTTCAACCTGCTCTTTATACTCTTTTTACGTATTTGGTAGATTCTGACTCCATAATTCGAGGAAATCAAATAAATATGCAAAAACTCGCATAAGACGAATCGATGAATGACAGCTTATCCGCGGCAGACCTTAGATGTACCGTTCAGTTACAAGAAGTGGGTTTCAATTTCTCTAAGCTGCACAGAAACTTACCTCCTCCATCATTAATTGAAGCTGCTATTCAGAGGCGCGAAGGAGAGCTCTCTACAACTGGGGCCCTTTCCGTCAGAACTGGCAAATTTACGGGCCGATCTCCTGATGACCGGTATATTGTGGACGACGACTTGACACATGACTCGGTTGACTGGGGAAAAATAAATCACCCCTTGTCACCTGAGAAATTTGATCGAATATTCAATAGGATGAAAAGATCCTTAGAAGGAAATGAAGCTTTTGTCTTCGATGGATACGTTGGAGCAGAGAAAGAGAGTAGGCTTTCGATTAGGACAATAACAGACAACGCATGGAACAATCTCTTTGCGATGCAGATTTTCATACGGCCAACCACATCGGAACTTCTAAGTCATAATCCATCATTTACTATAATATCTATAATTGATTTCCGAGCTAGCCCAGAACTAGATGGGACAAAAAGTGAGACCTTCATCATTCTCAATCTCACAAAGCGCCTAGTACTGATTGGCTCAACATCCTATGCAGGAGAGATAAAAAAATCAATGTTTTCCGTAATGAATTATCTGCTCCCTTTCAAAGGTATCTTTCCTATGCACTGCTCTGCGAACGTAGGACGTGATGGAAGGACAGCTCTTTTCTTTGGCTTGTCAGGCACAGGAAAAACGACTCTTTCTGCCGATCCTGAGAGACGTCTAATTGGAGACGATGAACACGGATGGTCAAAGAATGGCATCTTCAACTTTGAAGGTGGTTGTTACGCAAAATGTATAAACTTACAAAAATCAAAGGAACCTCAAATTTGGAATGCAATAAGATTTGGTTCAGTTATGGAGAACGTTATACTTGACCAATATCGTAAACCCGATTTTGACGACGAGTCGCTGACAGAAAACACTCGGGTTGCTTACCCGATTGAATACATTCCAAACGCCGTTTTACCAAGTGTAGGAAACCATCCAGATGTTATTATCTTCCTCGCTGCAGATGCCTTCGGAGTACTCCCTCCGATAGGAAGATTGTCAAAGGAACACGCCATGTATCACTTTATATCTGGTTACACTAGTAAGTTGGCTGGCACAGAGAGAGGCATCACCGAACCACAAGAAACTTTTTCTCATTGCTTTGGCGCACCGTTCATGATGTTGAAGCCGAGAGAATATGCAGACATGCTTGGCAAAAGAATCACCGAGCATAATTCGAAAGTTTATTTGATAAACACAGGATGGGTAGGAGGGCCATATGGGGTTGGAAGTAGGATGAACCTGCAGCACACCAGGTCAATGGTGAAAGCTGCAGTCAGTGGTGATTTGGAAAAGGTTTCTTATAAACGACACGAAATATTTAATTTGGAGATTCCAATGTCATGTCCTGGAGTTCCAGATTATATCCTTGATCCTATTAACACATGGTCTGACAAGCAAAAGTATTTGGAATCTGCTAAAAGACTCGCCTCTCTGTTTGTCAAAAACTTCGAGAAGTTCGGCGATATGCCGATAGATATCATTAATGCGGGTCCTAGAGCTCAGTAAATGAAGAGTAGCCCGGAGCAGATTCGAACTGCTGTCCTCAGGTTTCTTTTCTTGTAGATCCAGAGCCTGAAATCCCTAGCCCTCAACTAAGTTTGGCCACTAGATTCGGCACACGTTTATGACGTGCTCGACCGGGCTTCCGAGCTGTAAGCATTAGTAAACGAGGACTAATATTTGACTGTAACGTTCGAGTGTAGTTGAATCCATGACCCATCGCAAATTTGTCATCTACAGCATGAAGCAAATTTGAAGAATTATGATACTAGGTTGCTCCTAAAATGCTGTTCTATATCTTCCTTTCAAGCAAGTAATGCCTCTTTTGATATAACCAATAGGTAAGTAGGATTATCAAAGCGGCTAGAAAAGCGCCGCTCAGTAGTGTGCTCGGATTTTCATACGGCATGCATCTATATTCACCAGCATAGCACCCGGCGAGAAAGAATAAGCAATTCCAAACCGAGTGAGATATCACTGCAAACCAACCCTTACCGGAAATCCACACTCGAAAACTGAAAAAAAATGATGGGATTACAAATAACCAATTGATATACGCAAGGCTCAATATGGATAAATCTTCGGTATTAATGAGATGGAGAAAAATCCAAACCAAGCCTCCAATTAATGCAGCGTTTCCGTTAGCTAAACCATACAAAGGTATACCAAAAAATAATGACTCTTCAATTGGACCTGCCAGTACTACAGAATCAAAATATCGAGGAATATTGGGCTCAACATAACCAGGAATAGTCGTTTGTATCAAAAATGTACCGGCAAGGGCAACAAGAAGACCCAAGGTATGATAAAATCCGAACATTAATAACAAATATGTGATCGATGTTCGCCGAAATTTGGACAGCCATCGTAATGGATTCAAGTCGTTTACAAATTGGCCTAGCATTCTGATCTTGCTTCCGATTTTACATCAGCCGTAATAAAGCTGCATTCATTCTGATTGGTTGAGATCTCCCTCTGGATGGCCTCAAGTTACACCGATATATTTTCATGGCAGAGCACACGGCCTCGCAGTAGTCAATGTGATGAGCACGTGTTGTTCCTATCCTACAATATATTACAGGAGTACAATTTTTCTGACTCACCACATCTAGCCTAATCCATCTAAAAGAAGGACCCACAGATCGCGCCAGACGATCGACCATGTTTCCAATAGCACAGATTATTGACCAAATCGTTGAGATCATTGTAAGGATAAATTTAGAATATGATCTTTATACTTTCTTTTCTGGGAAGCCATAATTGCAATATTATGTAGATACAATATTATTTCGTTACTCTACATGAAACTTAGGTCGTTGAGAATGGATGGCGCTGATAGCACTATTTACGCTGTTCCCCGAATCTTCTACAACTATTAGTATTCTTGATGTTTCTTCTTGTGCATCTAAGTTTAGAATGTTAATGCCATGCTCACCCACGGTACTACTAGCCAAAGATGCAATTCGAGGACTCTTCCACATATTGTCTCCGATCATCGTAACCACACCTCTTTGATATATTATCTCCACCTTTGAGCTGTAAGCTCTAAAATATCGCTCATTCCTTCTTATGAATTCCGCATCCAGAAAAAGTATTCTTGAGATTTCAAGGTCATCGACCCTGTAAGGGGATAGTTTCACAAATTCGTGATACTCTCTTACCTTCTCAAGCATTGCCAATAAATGTGAAGCAGAGATTGAATCCATTCTAACAATAGCACAGTTTTTTTTACCTGTAACGATCTTGATTAGATTCTCATCCCCATCATTTGGCAATATTCTCTTTATGATTGTAAAGCGTGAAGGATACGACATATCGGTTACCGTAATAGGGATATCTAGACCGTTATCATCAATCTCCTTTATTGCCACTGGGTCGAGAATCTTCATTCCAAACATACCTGCCAACCTAGCTTCGTTGTAGGATAAGTGAGTAACGTAATGCAATTTATTCTTGACCACTTTAGGATCGGCACTTTGGACGGCACCATCCTTCTCGAAGTCTAATCTTACGTCATACTTGTCACTAAGAAGGATCGCAATATCTGCAGCAGTCCTATCAGAGCCGCCTCGTTCATATGTAGTTTCAAGCCCATCAGGTGTCCTCCCTATGAACCCTCCCATGGTAACAACTTCGTTAGTTTCAATCAGATCTAACAGATGGGAGATTCTTCTTCTAGAATCCTCCAAGCTGAAATTTGCTCCTTCAAAATTGTCATCCGTGATAATTGGCCACTGCGTAATGCTAACATGTTCAGATCTAAAGCCTTTGCTCTTTAGGATATAATCCATTAGGTATGACATAGGAATTTCGCCACTATATGCCAATGTCCTCGATCTGACAACATCTACAAAGCGCTTATTTTCTGCAGCTTGTTTAAGAGATACAGTAACCTCATGAAAAAAGGAATTTAAATGATCTACGAATTCCTCACTGTAAGTTGAGCTGAGATAATTCGATGATAGATCGTCGTATACGCTTCTAAGCGTTCCTAAGTCGACCGGTCGTGAAGACGCAAAACTCTTGCCTTTGCTTAATGCCACATCCGTCATCGAAACATTCTTTTCATCGTACCTAATGATGGGTGCGGAAAAAACAGCAACTATTTTTGCATTTTCCTTAAGTTGCCTTATCCGCTCTATGACTGAGGGGAGTAAAGATCCATGCACTCCGAGTGCGCTTCCTCCGAATTTTGCTACTACTACTCCAACCAAATCAGCTATTCGTAAAAATTGCTACATGTCAAACCATATATTTGCTGTCCTTATTTGAATGGGTCTGATCTATTTCCGCCGATCCATTTTTAAGAGATTAAAAATGGTCTTGGACGGTTTAGCCAAATAAACATGTAGTTAGATGCAATACATTATACCACCTGAAACAATAGGTATTTTGGTCAGATCAGATAACTCTTTGACCCTAGCCACTATTGCATTAAACCAAAGGCTATCAATTCCCTGACTCCAAATGGTCACCTTCTTGAATCGTCTCTCCGATCCCCCTGCAAAAAATCCAGTGCAATCTTCAGCGGTCATGTTATTGTATTTCTGACCAATCTCTGCCACAATGGTCTCAGCCTCCATTGGCAAGTACAGTATGGTTAATGTCGGGAAAGGAACAGTATTTTGAGTCGAAGAAGTTCCATCTTCCATATGACAGATCTTTCAAAGTCACAGTTATATCTGGATTTCGAGAAGTTGTTTGAAGCCTTACTTAGGATTTGATTACATAGTAACTATTAGTATAGGTCTTCAATTATTAAATAGTGAGACTTCAGTCTGCAGAAGCTATAATTTCAGAAGGGCCTTTGTTCGTTGTGAGGATCATGTCTGATCCAAATGGTATTTATGCCAATCCGGTTCGAAAAAAAGCTTTGCATTTCGCATTCATAATAAGAGATGTCATAAGTACTATCTGTGCTTGTCAAAATCACGAAAGTGGATTATCGGTTTAAGGATAAACAATAAACATAGATGTTTCGAAACTATTACAAGATGGTGACTCGGCAAATTATGTGATCCTCCACTGGACTCTCTCAGAACCTCGCAGATTATTCTATTAAGAACCTCATGTTGAAATCTAATTTCAAGATTCAAATGAAAGGTATTCCTTCTAGAGGTTATTCTGGGTTGAAGGAACTACTGTCATGCTAAATTTCATTTTGCAAATGTAACCATTAAGTTAACTACCATCCTTAAATCTTGAATATTTACGCATTCAGCGTTGAGGGTTGATCTGGCGAAGCTAAAGTATAGGCTCAATTACAATCCAATAAATTACGATGTGCAAATAGGCATGTACAATACCGAATCGGACAACCCTATTCGCTATAAAGATGCGCGAGCGAATCAGTGGAGATGTGACAAATGTGCCGGTACATATTCTACCTTCCGAAAACTCAAATTGCACAAATCTCAATTTCATGCATATTAAATATTCTAAATAGCGGCTATAAAATCGCTATATTTAACAAACTGAGTTGTATACGTTCCAATAGCATGACTTATGCTGAGTACATATCCCAACTAATTAACTGTACTCCTGCTGAGTTGAAGGGGCCGGAAAAAGATTCTTTCCTAAGACTCATAGAGCTATCTAATAAGAGTGAAGGGGTATATTCGTATTTATGGTTCAAAAGGAAGTTGCCAATAAGCTCCGAGGATGAAAAATTACTTTCTACCCTTGTCGATTCTAATCTAATAGAACTAATTCAGGGAAGTAGGTTTCGAAGGGGTGGCCGAAACTATACATTAACTACTTGTGGACTATTTTACATTCTGAGCGAGAATCAGGTTTTTTCTGGCCTTTTACTTTCGAAATATTGTGAAAATGTTATCTTGCAACTATTGTTGTTTCAATACTTGGAAGAGAATACAGTCAAAAATTGGAGTCCACAAGCCGAAACCATAATCTCCGATTACCTGCATAAATGCTGTGTTACTTCAAAACGTACTGTCGAAAACCTCAGAACCTCAAGAAATTCGGAAGAAAGAGAGAGATATTTGAAAATACTTGAATTAGACTTGAAAACATCCGCATTTTGTTTAGGAATGAGGCTAACCCGATTGTACTGCCACTACACGGGCATTTCCGATGGTAGAGATCCCAAACATGTGAACCAACTGAACTATAAAGAAGACAAAATGTTGAGTTTGTTGTTAGAGGATAATAAATTTTCACGATTTCGACTTAGCTTTCTAAAGGAATTAGAAGATGCGTTTGAAGAACTCGCTAGATCAAGAGCACAATAGTCTTATGATTCCATCGCCAACAATCACCTTTTGACGAACCAATTTCTGAAGGTGACCTATAGTACCGTTACAAGCACAACCTCTAGGGGATTGTCCGCAACAATGATAATATCATAAGGGTTGACATTTGGTTAGATAACACTATTATGGATACTTGCTTGAATGAATTTACGAAAGTAGGCTTGTCTAAGCTAATGAAGCCATTTGAAAATTCTCCTGATGACTTATACAAGTTAATCCGAGCCTTCAGCGTGGCATTCAATTTACACGCCGGTCTTTCAAGAAACAACAATAGAAATGACCCATACATTAATCATTGCCTAAGAGTGTCACTTATCCTAAGTGAAGAAATTTGTTGCAGAGATATCATCGCATTGAGTGCGGCTCTTCTGCATGACGTCTTCGAAAAGACAAGAAATCCTTCATACGATTCGACAAAGTTGTTAGCAGACTTTGGCGAAAATATAAGTGATATCATATTTACATTATCTCGGAATAGCCCCGATAGAAAAGCTGAATATTTACAGCACTATTTTGAAAAAATTGCGTCTAGTTCCAAAATTACTAGGTATGTAATGTTAGCTGACAGGCTAGACAATGCCAGGTTTTTGAGAACTGTGAGCCAGCGCGAAAGGGCATTAAGATACAAAGAAGAAACTGAAAGATACGTGATCCCAATCGCTCAAGCTACAGATGAAAGGTTTGCTGTAAAACTGTCAATAGCCTTATATGAAATAAAGTGATTATTCTCATTTCCTATTTGTCCTTTTGAGCACAAACTCCGTCACTCCCCTTAGTGTGCTTCATCCAGTGTAATATGCAGCCCATCCATTTGTGCTCGCTACATCCACATACTCTGCATCTTTTATAATCTTTCAAATTGAGGAGATTATATACACATACTTATATATCTTCAATCAAATTATCAAATGGAGCAACGCATACCTAAGTTAAGCAATATTGATAGTCTCTGATCTCCTTTAGGCTCCTTGCAGTTCTCGAACATAAATATGAATAATTGATTTTCCATTGGTCGAGGAAAGATAGATATGACCTGCAACAGACTATCGATGAAAAGCTCCGAAGTGCGCATTGGGATTCGACTCGAAGCCTCCGCTAATACATTTCATTTCTTGACATCCTTTTGCATCCAAATACATCGAAAGAATATCGAATTCGAGTTTTTCCTTGATAGGTCAGTGCTCATAGCCAGTACATGAGTGAAATACGATCATGCAATAATCAACAAAAAATGACATCGCGTCTTTTGTAGAAATTCTCACGATTTAACATATGCATGTTTTAAGATCTTTTTTTCGACATATTATTGCACTCCTTGTACTTTGCACATTAACCTTCTCGCTCGTTCCCTTGGTAGATACTGATAGTGAGTCGACTTTCAATGCCTTAGCACAATTAGGTGATGGAACTAATCTTACGCCCCCCCAGATGGCAAATGATCCAGAAGAATTGTTACAGTCCATGGGATCCCCAGGCAGTTTGATGGATTCTGTTCTTGATGAGGTAAGAAATACTAATACCTCTGAAAAAACTGCCGATCAAATTGAGGCAGACTCGTATTCGCAAGGAGAGAATATAATACTATCACATCAAATAATACCCGCAAACGATTTTATTCACCTTTACGACACTTATCCTTTTGGCATAGCAGAAGGATTCATAGCCGCTAAACTTCCTTGTGAATCTAACAACAGTACCCACCTAAAAGTGATGATAGGTCAAATACCAAAATTACAGCCTGCCAACTTGAGTATGCAGAAAGATCTTTCCAGGCCTGGGTACATGTGTCTTTACAACTTAGAGATCCAACAAAACTCTACAAGTATTGGAAATACGTCAGCAATCACAGACATAGTGTTATTTAATACTAGTGGTGAAAGAACTGTTCTGCCTAACACAAGCACCTTTGTTATTGGAGTTACCAAACTGTACCCTCTCAAAAATATAACTATCCCGGAGGCAAAAGGAAAAATTAATTATACCAGTTAAAGACTCACGAGAACAAAGACTTAACTTAATAAGAGTACCTAATTATAGAATTTTAAATGCCACGTAAAGGATTGTCATACGCTGAGTCTGGAGTAAATATTAAGCAGATAGATCTTGTTCACCATTTGATTGGTCGCCTTATAAAACGAACTCACAGAAATACGAATAAGGGACTGGTATTGTCCGGTTTTGGTCATTACGCAGGTTTGGTAGATATTGGATCATGTATTTTGGCTCTTCATTGCGACGGCGTAGGCACAAAATTATTAATTGCCCAGGCGATGAACGATTTCAGCACAGTTGGTATAGATTGTGTAGCTATGAACGTAAATGATCTTATCTGCGTAGGAAGTACCCCATTTGCCTTCGTGGACTATATTGCTACGGCAAGACCAGATCCCGATGCACTCGGTACAATCGCTGATAGCCTCGTAAAAGGGGCAGAAGAAGCAGGGGTTGCAATTATAGGCGGTGAAACTGCGGTGGTGCCGGGAATGCTATCAAATGGTCTTAATAAGAATACTATCGAGCTCTCTGGAACTGCAATGGGGTATGTCAAGAACAGATCGGAACTTGTTTTAGGAAATAGGATTACTAAAGGAGATATCATATTGGGAGTGGAAAGCAGTGGTCTACATTCCAATGGCTTTACTCTAGTGAGGAGAATATTATCAAGATTCGATCTTCATAGGAACATAGCAAATTTAGAAAATTCATTAGGCCACGAACTGCTCACTCCAACGCGAATTTACGTTAGACCGATGGTCGACTTGGTTAGTTCTGGAGTTGAAGTCCATGGCATAGCACACATAACAGGTGGATCCTTTACGAAACTACGTAGAATTAACGATAATGTTAACTATCGATTAGATAAAATGCCAGAGCCGCCTGAAATTTTCAAACTGGTACAGGCTAAAGGGAAGATTGGATTCGCTGAAATGTATAGACCGTTTAATATGGGAATAGGCTTGTGTGTAATCGCACCTCGAGCCTCCGCTGAAGCTATAGTCTC
>DASSCH010000229.1:0-2161 GCA_035697905.1 Nitrososphaeraceae archaeon | reverse complement strand
GTTTCATTGCCTCTATCAAAAGATCTGCTGCTGTTGACTTTCGATCTATAGCTAAATGCCTGTCCTGCAAGACTGCATTGAGGAATATCCCTCGTTTCATTAGTGATTATGTTTGTTATGTTCTGTTGCAGTTGTCCTTGTCCTTGTACAAACGCATTGGTACTTATGCCAATAAAAGAGATCGCTCCTACCGCTATAGAAACAATAACCATTTCAAGGATCTTCCATATTAAGTAATCCTGTGAGGAAGTTGTGAAGCCATCATGGGACTGATAGAACAAAGGTCAAAAGATGGAGAAGTTATACGTATTTTAGTGATGCTTGATGTATTGTCTGTAGTAATGTTTAAACTGCGGTGTTATATCCTCAGCTTTCATGCCATGTACTTTTATTAGATGCACTGTACCATATCTCCAAAGCTCTTCTTTCGTTTCTCCTTCAACTACATAATCGCAGCCAAGCACTCCTGCGCCTGTGTCACGGCATCCTAATGATAACATATTCTGCTGTGTTTATCATCATAATCATATGTTTTCTTTTTCAAGGAGAAAGAAGTGAATATGGTAAAGTGGTACCAAGATATAGGGGTAGTCTAATTAGCAGCGGCATGGTTCTACAGGCTTATTAGGAAACCAGTTATCTCACATAGATGATGAGGACTCGGTGTTCATCTAAATATTTCCGTCGATACTGTTTTTGTCGTCGAACTCCCGTTCTACTTCGACTCTGCATTTTGCTACTAATGCCGCGATTACCCCTAAAGCTGCAAGCCACGGCGCCAATGCTACTGTTGCTATAACCCCCGCTGTCCCCCAAGTAACTGGAATGGATAACAAAACTTTACCTTTATCATCCTTGACTACAATTCGTTTAACACTTACATCGTGCATCAGCTCTTTTACTCTCGATATCAATCCCTCAGAGGGAATGTCAAAAATATCTTTTCTTATCCTTATTTCAGCCCCGCAGTTAGGACAAAATCTAGCCATTTCCGGGAGCTCGCCCCCACATTGGCCGCAAATTGTCATGATTATGACATGTTTCCTAATAGTATATATGTCCATCTTGAGAAAGTTTTTAGAATTAGACTGGTTATTCTCTTGGCAAGTTCAAGAGTCCGACATGCATGTACATAAGTACAACTTGAAATTCGAATTACCCTTGACAAAAGCATTTCTTAACTTTGGAGATTGAATTTGTTTCTCAGATGACTTACTCATGACTGGTGGAAAACATGAATATCATTTAGGAATAGACACCTCTTTTTGTCTAAGGCCAGAAATCTTTTAATACTTCGCTGCGTGCTGAGGTTCGTGTCAAGTCACAGACCTATTAGGAAAGATTCTCTAGTCATTATTGCTGTCATATCTGCTCTTGTTATTACAGGCTCATCAATCAATAACCATGGTTATTTTGACATTCCGAAAGCAGTGTATGGTCAACCAGCTCCAGACAGAACGAATTCCAATACTACGAACTTGATAAATACGGAGGATATCCCATTAGAAAAAGTCCATGTTGGAGATATTGATATTGCGTACAAGATGTTTGGTAAAGGTGACCCAATAATACTTTTCAATGGCGCTTCTGATAGTATGGATGCCTGGGATCCTTCTTTTCTAACGGGTCTATCTTCGAATCACACAGTTATTGTGTTTGATCAACGTGGAATTGGAAATTCAACAGTTGGTTCCAATCCATACACTTATCAGCAACTAGCAAACGATACAGCTGGTTTGCTTGATGCTCTGAAAATACCGAAGGCAGATGTTATGGGATATTCTTTAGGAGGACATATAGCTCAGGCATTTACAATTAGCCATCCAGAAAAAGTTAACAGCCTTACACTAGTTGCGTCAACTTGTGGTGGAAAAGATGGTATACCTAAACCAGCTGAATTTAAGAAATTGCAAGCTGATATTGTAAACAAATCTCTTCAAAATATTCCGATTACTGAGGAATTAAAGGCGCTTAATGTTGCCGCGTTAGGATCGGGATGGGTCAAACTGCATCCTGAATCAGTTGACATTCCGGCAAACACTACATCATTACAACAATTGAAGCCTGGTTTGTCCCCTGAAATAGAAGATAAGCAGAACAGCCTAGGTATTTGGGAGAATACGAACTGGAGTGGTGCTTGTGATGCGGAAGCGAAATTGGC
>DASSCH010000228.1:0-5753 GCA_035697905.1 Nitrososphaeraceae archaeon | reverse complement strand
AACTTGGCCAATGATTGTCCATATAATTTGGCAATGCGGGTGAGCGCTGGTCTGAGCGTAGGGGAATGCCTTTTCCCAACAGAATGTGGAACTATTTTTGGCCTCGTTCAACTTCGAAACCAATCTTGACTTCTGCCTGATACTCCTCTATTTTTTGATTTTCTATCCTTAGAGTTACTCTTCCCAATTCTGCCCATCTGATTTTCTTCACAGTTTTCGCTGCTTCATCAACGGCGTCCTCCATTGCCTTAGCAATACTATCGGGAGATGTTCCGACGATGTCAATATATTTGTAAACCATAAGAAATAACTGCATTATTAATATAAAAACGGCTCGAAATTGGCTCTAATTCTCAGTGATACCGCTGGCCTTTCGTCTTGGACAATTCGAACCTAATTCATGGTTCAGCTCGAACTATGATTGGTTACGCTTACTCCTGTTATTCTCGCGTCATCTGGATTAGTTGGCTGATCAGCCTGGCCAAAGGAAGAAGTAGTTGGTAGACCAGCTATCTTATCAACTGTGTCCATACCCTGAACCACCTTTCCGAATGCAGTATATTGTCCGTCCAAGAACTGAGAATCATTGGTAACGATAAAAAATTGTGAACCAGCACTATTGGGATCAGAGGCCCTTGCCATGGAAACTATGCCACGAACATGCGGTTCATCGTTAAATTCCTCATCGACAAAATAACCTGGTCCACCTGTGCCCCAGTTGCTACGCTGGGATGCATTCCCCTTTGTATTCGGATCTCCACCTTGGATCATGAAATTGCTAATTATTCTATGAAAAATCGTATCATTGTAAAAGCCATCCTGTGCAAGTCGCTTAAAATTCTCGACATGGTTTGGTGCAACCTGCGGGAGAAACTCAATTGTTATTGGGCCTTGGGTCGTTTGAATGACGGCGGTTTGCTGCGTGGAATTTGAATTAGCAGAAGAACCAGTAGAATTCGCTACAAGAGGCTGAGAAGCTGCCGCTGTGCTATTGCGATTAGGATCGCCGTTTGTACTATTGTTATTATCTTGTTTTCCACTTGACATAGAATCAGACTGATAGTCTTGATTAACCTTATAAACCAATACACCGAAAACAAGGCCCGGCGTATTTGATACGAAGCTAGGTGATGCATAAACAAGACTAAATGGCTGATCTGGTTGCTCAGATAACGGATACTTCAAATTCTGGGTGTACAAGGCAATCGTACCTGGTTGATAGGCTGGTTGTATCCCAGCAAGTTGACCACCTTGAATCGAAGCATAAGCTTGAGGTTCAAATGGAATTAGTTTTCCTAGCAGTGTATCGTTCCAAAACTTGGGCGTTGGGGTAAACCCATCCTGTTCCAGATATTCCATTTCATTGAACCCGCCAATCCGAATAAACCACTGTTTCTTACTTTCGTCTCCTCCGCTTCCAAGGGTGTAGAAGGAGGACCCATTAGCTCCTGGGAATCTCTGTCCCACCAAATAAAGTACAACATAGTCCGAATCCAACTCCTTGGCAATTTCATAGCCGTCTCTCTCCGGTTCGATGAACATTTTGGCAAGCTCAGCAATTCGTGTTTGGTTTATAGTTGCGTTGTCGGCAAGGCTCGTCCTGTTGGCCAACGTAGTAATCCAATAACCGTAGTCCCACCAAGAGGCGACAACTGAATCCTTAGGAGTATTGTTGGATATCCAATTCAATGCATCGATCCAATCGGCCACCTGCATCCTGTAGCCAGTCCCTCCATTTGCAATGGACGGCGGAACGTCTGCTGAGGTAACCCAATTGATATTGGGCGGGTAGAATAGAGGGATAGTTAAAAGGAAAACAAGAACTACCGCGAATGAAATGACCATTGGCTTGTTATGCGAAGACTTTGATTGAATACGCTCTACTCTCTTTTTTCCTCTGCCCTTGGCTGCCTTTTGCTGAGCTTCCGTGTAAGTACCGGTAGAGGAATATCTTTCCATAAATATCCTCGTCAGATCGTACAGTCCCAATGATGCAAGGACTATTATGCTAATTGAGGAAAATACAAGCAACCTAGCGAATGTCGCACTTACATAAAGTCCGGTAATTCCTAAAATTAAGGCAAATATTGTCATATCATTTCTCTTTCGAAATGCCATCCATATGCCGAATCCAGCGAACATCATCAATATTGAATAATCGATAAAGTAATCTACAATAGTTGGCGTAAAATGTTCGGCCACAGATGCCGTTAATGGATTTTGAGCTGACAAGAATGGATTTATTGCATTCAGATACCTAAAGGAGGGAGAATAATATGCTTCGGTCAGCATGAAGCCAATACTAATAGCAACAAATACCCCAAGAATGATTCCGGAAGTCCGTATAGCGTGATCGGTTGAAATAAATTTCCTCACAAGATAGGTTGCCGCCAAAAATACGGTTCCACCAATCATCGCGATCCCCGGAGGTCCGAAAACAAATGATAGTCCCGGCCTAGGGAATAGACCAGCTGTAACTAATGTCAATACTGTAATTGAAATAGCCACTATCAAAGGAATACTCAAGTCCTTTCGGAAAAATGGGATAGCTATAAAGAAGATGGAAAGTGGTATTGCGAAATACTGGATCCCTCCCCACGAAGCATTTGCCAAACCGAGTAGGAATCCAGCCAATACTGCTTTGAGTATTACAAATTTAACTTGTCTACCCTTTATGGCCGAAACAAATAGGTAGGTTGCGACAATACCAAAAAACAATCCCAATGGCTCAGACTTGAACCACCCTAGGTTACCTCGCTGGATTATTGCAGGAGTGAAAGCGAAGAATAACGCCGCAAAAAGGCCCGCTGAGGTACCCTTCAATACTCTGACGAGCGCAAAAATTGCAATTGTAGTGAGAGAACCCATGACGACAGGAAATATTATGACAAAATCCAGAAGCGATGAACCGGCACCAAATATTTGATAGAGAAACGCAGCTACGATATGAAGACCTGTCTGTGATGTAGCAGGAACGTTCCTTCCCTCTGGATACCATGACATCGTGTCATGCCAGTTTAGGTATGCTTGCAAACCATTATCGACTATGTATTTAGTCGCTCGATAATCAAAATAGGGATCAAATTCATTCAGAAAGTAACCATACTTTATGGGATAAGACCTGATAATGAAGGCAGTCGAAAATGCAATCGCTAGTACTCCTATTACGATCAAGTGTTTAAGTTGAAAGTGGAAATGACCGGTTCTTAGCAGCGTTTTACTTCCATCAAGCATGCTAAGACAGGTTGAACTAACCTCTTTTTTACGTTACTGATGCTAGCTCGTTATTTTGTCGTTCTGAAAGAAGTACAAAAGAGAATTCGAGTTCCATTTAGGACAACCACTAAGAGTTTCAAAATTGGTGACGTCTGATCAAGAATGCAACAACCGAAGATCACACAACAAGTCGTTGTTCCTGGATGGCATTTTGAGATGCTGCTGTGTAAATGGGGGGACTCGCTCCGAGGCGGTTGAATATGATATATAGCTAGACTAAACGAAGCTTTCTATACGCAATCGTTTCATATGATGAGAGTGGCAGCAATGAAGATTCAGAGTTAGACTGAAGATTCTCATGTTGTTAATGTGGAAAAGGTATTTGTCTGAGCTGCCACTTTTCAAGAAAAAGATTTTGAATTTTATGAGTTGGTTCCATCAAAAAATCATTTTAGTTCTTCTTGGTAATGCTAACTATATCTCCATCAACTAGTCGATGATCCAGCCCTACTTTTTGCGCTCCAAATTTTACGCTGTTACCCCAAACTTGAGCGTACTTAAAATCAGTTGTCATGGATCTACGTATCTTAGTACAGACGTCGCTAATTGTGCACTCACTTCTTACTATGAGTGGTTCCTCAAGATCTGCATCTTGACCTTTTGGCTTTAGAAAAACACGAATAAAATCTAATTTTTGAAATATTGCATCCCGCACAGCTTCTATATTCTTGTTGCCGTCTGCTGAAATAGGGATAAAGTTATTGCCTATCCTGCGACGAATTTGCATTAGTAGGGTATCATTGACCAAATCGATCTTGTTCAAGGCAACGATAGAAGGGACATAGACTCTGTTTCCAGACAGTATATCTATGAGTTGATCATCGGTTAGGTCAGGTTCTCTTACAGTAAGTCTACAATTATGAACTCCGTAAACTCTAAGAATTTCTTTTGCAAGACTTTCTGATACACGGGTTTTTACCTGGAAATTTACCGATATTCCCCCCGTTTCTGTCTTCTCGATCAAAATGTCAGGCGGGTTCTGGTCAACCTTAATCCCTATTTCAGATAATTCTCTCTTTAGAAGGTCTATATGTTGAGGCTGAAAAACATCCAGAACAAGTAAGACCAAATCGGCAGATCTTGCAACCGATAAAACTCGCTTACCTAATCCACGACCTGAAGCAGCTCCCTCTATAATTCCTGGCATATCCAGGATTTGAATTCTGGCACCTCTGTACTCCATCATACCGGGCACCACAGTAAGGGTTGTGAACTTGTATGAACCGACTTTTGAGTTGGCGTTCGTGAGCCTGTTAAGGAGTGTCGATTTGCCAACGCTGGGCAGTCCAATCAAAACTACAGTTCCATCACCTGCTTTTCTCACATTATACCCGCCAGATCTACCCTTAGAGGAAACTGTCTTGCCGTGGATATCTCCCTCCATCTCTTTCTTCAGCTTGGCGATCTTTGCCTTAAGTAGGCCTATATGATGCTCAGTAGCTTTGTTAATCTGGGTTTTGTGAATTTCGTCCTGAATTGCCTTGATCTTTTCCGGGATGCCCATTTTCTCATCTAGTATTCCTTGCTACTTCTTTACAATCAGTTAACACAAATAACCTAAAATGTGACGGATTCACAATCATAGGGATAAATATAGAAATGTAATAGCGAAACAGATACGGCAAAAGGTTTGAACAGATGATCAATTCAGGTATCTATAACCGAAAAATGGTAATATAAGTTTGGTACTGATATTTTGGTTTCCAAAAACGACGACCACACATTTAAGTTACGTGTCACTAAATGGCGGATGAACCTTTAAAGCCGCAGTAGTACTATCTCTAACTACACTTTGCAAGGCTTATATATGAGCCATGGCGCTTGGGTATTGGTTTATGTCAGAGGCTCCAGTAACATCCCCTTCCAAGGAGAAAAAGAAGGGTTTTACTCAAGAGTTCGTTTTCTTTCTTAAAACTTTTGGTATAATTGGCCTCGCGATAGCATTCATAATTGGTCAGGCAGCCTCTCAATTAGTAACTGCTTTCGTAAACGACATAATAGACCCGATCATTGGACTTTTCCTCCCAGGCGGCAATTTGTCAGGTCTATCTGTTCAGGTACCAAACCTTTATGGAGATGCTACTTCTGACTTCAGGTATGGCGATCTGATTGCAAATATAATAGACTTTATGGTAATAGCGCTGATAGTATTCATCCTCTATAAGCAGCTTTCTAAACGCGGTTTCGTGGAAGATAAGACTGTACCAGAGGAGAAGAGATAAAAATACGCGTTTTGAATTTCTCCAATACCGATTTGCTTAATCATTGCTGAGATACGACACTTGTTATATTGGTAGCTGATTGTCCAAATTTTCTCTTGCTACTTGCCATTAGTCGCAGAGACCGGAGTCAAAAAGTTTCACTACTGGTCTCTAGTACAATCCACAGATTATGATTCTAAACTGAAACATTGTTGACTTTATGTTCCCCTAAAAGGACCTAGACGACTTTATTTCTGACATCCAACTAAGTTGCAA
>DASSCH010000227.1:0-4538 GCA_035697905.1 Nitrososphaeraceae archaeon | reverse complement strand
TTCCACATGTCCACAGGATCACCAGTATTAATATCAATTCCGAATCCTTCTGGTGACGATCTTGCAGCCATTACTTTTTCAAGTCCATTAAAGCCAGCATTAGTTAAGATCTGTCGCATAATACTTTCCAGAGCAGACATGACAACTTCTAGGCCTACTTGTTCTAGTCCCTTTAATCTCAACTTTTTGACCTTCTCTATAATGTGTAATTCAGCAGATCCACCACCTGCAACTACTCCACTATTCAAGGCAGCTTCAGCCGCATTCGTGCCATCTATTACTGCTCTCCATCGTTCCTGGGAAGTTTCCTTCGTGCTACCGGAGACTATAATCGTAACCATGTTTTGATTGGAGCCATTTTCTATGTAAATTAATCCGTCTTGCTCATCTTCAAATATGCGCTTGGCGCTGCCGAGGATGTCGGGTTTCTTGAGGTCCTCTAACAACCTCACGGGCTTTGCGCCAATGTACCTTGATAAATATTCAATCTCGTCTGTAGAAATACGAACAGCAAACACTTTTTTAGCAACAAGTAGGTCTTCAATTACTTGATCTACCTCGGGTGATGCTATCAGAATAGCATTAGCGCCTGTTGCGATAATTGAATCAATTATTTGTTTAGCCTTGGCTAGCCTATCATTCTCCATTGAAAGTATATCTTGATACTGGGTGTTCTCTTTTAGCCAAGATTCCTTGACTGGCTTTAAATCCATCTTCACAATCATTATCTTGGGTTCTCCTATATCCGTAGGCATTTCTGGGTCGAGCCTCTTTCTCTCGAGAATCATTCCGTTTACAACTTTATCTTCTATGTTGGTCTTTCTGATAACCATAATTGATTTGTCAAAGTTGTACATACCATTGTAGATTGCCTTCTTTCCTACCATCCGCAAAGCAGATATAACAAGTGATGCAAGCTGTTTTCCATCTAGTTTCGAAGAAAGCGATGTTCTTACAACCTGCTCCAACATTACCTCAGTCAATGTGATACTTTTTGTCTCTTTTTCTAAAAGGTTACATGCATGTTTAACGCCGTTTTCAATGCCTTCGACAACCTTAGTAGGGTGTACGCCTAATTCTCGAACCAACCTCTTCCCCTCCTTTATCATCTCCGCTGCCATAACTACAGCAGTTGTTGTCCCGTCTCCGACCATTTGTTCCTGTCTCTCAGCTATTTCGACAATCATTCTTGCAACTGGGTGGATTGCCCTAAGCGAAAGTAGAATAGTAACACCATCATTTGATATATGCCTGTTCATCGCTTGATCTATGAGCAGCTTGTCTAGCCCTTTTGGGCCTAATGTAGTTCTTACTGTATCTGCTACCGCCATAACTGCATTAGAGTTAGACTCCATGGCATTGAACTCTACGTTTTCTGCCATAGGTCTCCAGACTCCATAATTAGGATTTGACATTAGATGAAAAACCTATTATCTAATCGAACTAAAGCTATGTAATAAACTTACTACATATAAAACAAATAAAAAAAGAGAGTCGTTTTATCCTCCTGTTCTACTACAGGGATCCGAAGTCTAAGCCATGAAGTAACGTTGTGCTGATGAAAGTTCCTTGGCTGGATCGACAGTAGCTATTTTGCCATCTAATTTGACTTCATAGGTTTCCGGGTCTATTGTTATCTCAGGGGTCTTGTCGTTCCACATCATATCTTTCTTGCTAATGTGTCTGCAATTCTTTACGGGTAGGATCACTTTTTCTAACCCTAATTTCTGAGGTACGCCTAGCTCCACCGCCGCTTTAGATGTAAAGGTGAAGGATGTTTTCTTTACCGCCTTTCCCATAGCACCAAACATTGGTCTATAATACACTGGTTCTGGCGTAGGAAGCGATGCATTTGGATCTCCCATAATAGACCATGAAATAAAGCCGCCTTTGAAGACCATCTTAGGCTTGGCTGGGAAAAACGGTGTGGGATACATCACTATATCAGCATATTTGCCAACTTCTAAGGAACCTAAATAGTCGGCTACACCATGGGTTATCGCACAATTTATGGTTGTCTTCGCTATATACCTCTTGGCTCTGAAATTGTCGTTGTCGCCTGTCTCTTCCTCTAACTTTCTTCCCATTTTCTTCATTTTATCTGCTGTTTGCCATGCACGAATTACAACTTCGCCTATCCTGCCCATTGCCTGGCTGTCTGAGGAATACATGCTCAGGACTCCCTCATCGTGTAAGACATCTTCGCCAGCGATGGTCTCAGCTCTGATCCTAGATTCTGCGAATGCAACGTCTTCGGGCACAGCAGGATTCAAATGATGACAAAACATTAGCATGTCCAAGTGTTCGTCCACTGTATTAACTGTATATGGTCTGGTTGGATTCGTCGATGATGGCAACGCAAAATGCTCTCCAGCAATCTTCATAATGTCCGGCGCGTGTCCTCCGCCGGCTCCTTCTGTATGATACGTGTGCAACGTCCTTCCGTCAATCGCGTCTATTGTATCATCTACATACCCACATTCGTTGATTGAGTCGGTGTGAATAGCAAGCTGGGTATCAGTGGCGTCTACTGCCTTGAGCGAAGCATCTATTACTGAATTTGTAGTACCCCAGTCTTCATGATCTTTAAGGCCACATGCCCCTGCTTCTATCTGTTCCATCTGAGTTGCTAACGACGGATGAGAATCATTACCTTTGCCCAAAAATCCCCAGTTCATTGGTATGTCTTCGACTGATTCCATCATTCTGCTTATGTTGAATACTCCAGGCGTGCACGTGGTAGCATTAGTGCCGTCGGCTGGACCTGTTCCTCCACCGATCATATTACATATTCCGTTGCTTATACCATCAAGGTACTGCTGGGGGGATATCATGTGAATATGAGTATCGAAGTGTCCCGGCGTACATATCGTGTGCTCTCCTGCGGTTGCTTCTGTGCAAGCCGATACAACCATGTTGTTACTAATTCTATCCATTATGTACGGGTTTCCTGCATTGCCGATCCCGGCAATTTTGCCATCTTTTATACCAATATCACCTTTGACAATGCCTAGGACAGGATCTAGAACTACGGCATTCGTAATGAGGTAATCCAGTGCTCCGTTTGCGTTGGTTACTCCAGATGTTTGGGCCAGACCGTCTCTTAACGTTTTTCCTCCGCCGAAAACACATTCATCGCCATGCGCAAGAAGATCTTTTTCAACTTCAATTGTAAGATCCGAATCTCCTAGTCTAATCTTATCACCTGTTGTGGCGCCAAATAGGTCCGTATATTGCTTGCGGGTTAATTTTAGAACCATTCTTGTCTCCTCCTCTATGCTCCCTTGAATCCTTCTTCTCTTGCCCTCTGTAGTGAGGCATTTCTAACGTGCGGAGATCGTAGACCGCCCATAGTCAATCCATTAAATCCATAAACGATTCGCGATCCAGATAGTTCACAGAGTTCTACTTCCTTTGAATCACCTGGTTCGAATCTTATCGATGTCCCGGCAGGGATATTTAGTCTGAAGCCATATGCTTTTTCTCGGGGGAATTCCATGGCCTTATTGACTTCAAAGAAGTGAGTATGGGAACCGATTTGACAGGGCCTATCACCGGTGTTCTTTACAGTGACAGTAACAGTTTTTCTGTTTTCGTTACAGTTGACAGGCTCTTTTGCCAAAATATATTCTCCTGGTATCATTCTCTTTTTAACCTCCCTTGGGGTAGATTTAGGTTTTTTTTTGATTTACTTTTTTTACTTACCATTTATTATCACCTTTATTGGATAGGATCGTGCACGGTAACCAATTTCGTTCCGTCGGGGAAAGTACACTCGACTTGAACAGTATGTATCATTTCAGGGACTCCCTCCACTACCTCACCCCTTGACAATATCTCTCGAGCAGATTTCATAAGTTCAGCGACTCCTTTGCCTTCCCTTGCGCCCTCAACAACAAAATTGGCAACATATGCAATAGTTTCAGGATAATTGAGCTTTACACCTTTTTTCTTCCTTCCTTCGGCTATTTGAGCCGCAGTCCAGATCATCATTTTATCGATTTCTCTTGGTGCTAACATCAAATTCTAATTTACCTCGTCTATTGATATAGACTGAATTATTTTAAATTTCAAAAATTACCCATATATATATCACTGAGAAGGGATGCGATTTGCCCTCCAATATGTCGACGTCGACAGAATAGTTAGCTGTGGGAAACTTTAACAGGAGCAATTGCATTTAGCCAAAAATACATTTTTTCGAACGATCCGTTCTTTCTAACAGGAAGTCTGTAAGAGTAATGCTCACCATCCCTTGTCTTAATTGTTAGAAAATTCATATTAATGGCCGTTCCTAACATGTTTGTTATAGTTGTCTCTACTCCCCTTCGTAAATGAATCTCCTCAATTTCTGAATATTGGAAATAAACGATAGTTCTAGCCTTTCTAATAATCTCGGAAGGGTCGAGAGCGGTCCCCTTTTTGAAGTCAGGGCCATTGTCTTTAGCCAACAGCGCGTATGGAAGAGGTGCCATGCCTGCAATAAAACCTGTATCGATAAATCTTCTAGTGAAGCTCTTTAAGCTTACAATTAGACG
>DASSCH010000226.1:0-4572 GCA_035697905.1 Nitrososphaeraceae archaeon | reverse complement strand
ACTATGGGAGGGAATGATACAACTTGCTTTTCGATATCTACTAGGAGAGGGAACTTGTTTGTTTTCCGTAGCAAATACGAATACTTTTTTCCCACATCCGTTGAGCTCAAGATCGCGGTGAGCGAAAAGGCTTGGTTGGAATCCAATGGCACAAACGAGGTATCGGAACCGGACGTTAAGTAACTCAGTGGAAACCTAATCTCATCAAGATTATGCAGACCTATAGATGCAACCTTTCTCTTGTTCCCTATTCCCATATGCAAATCTTCTTGCATATCTATTAGCATCTTGATAAGGTCCTTATCTAATTCCATTTCCTTGGCCACCAAGGCCCTAATGTAGGGTCTGATCGATTTTACCGAACTGCTAATCTCTATCCGAAATTTCTTGTCATTTCTTAATCTATATTTAGGAAGTCCCGTTTCCAATCCAAGATACCCCTTAAGCGCTCGGACGATTCCGATATAAGATGAAAAGTCTGGTCGATTAGGATTATATTCTAATTTGATGAGATTATCATCCCTACCTTCTATATCGAGGCCTATGAAAGGGAGAGAGACGATGATATCTTCAATGGAGTTCTGGGGGAATGACTTGGCCAGGACCGTTAATGGAACTTCTACAACTGGCATTTGGGAACGCTCCTCAACCACTCGATCTTGTTACTGTAAAGTGTTCTTATGTCATCTAAGCCAAGACGTAACATTGCCAATCGCTCGAGGCCCCCTCCCCAAGCAAGAACTGGATTTCTGATTTTCATTGGACGGGTGACCTCATCCCTAAATATTCCCATCCCAAAGAGTTCCAACCATTTGTCAGCTTTTTCGATATATACCATTGATTGTAAAGATGGTTCAGTATATGGAAAAAAAGTAGGCCAAAACCTTACCTTTTGGATCCCTAATTTGCGATAGAATTCCGTTTGTAATCCCATAAGATCCCTAACCGAGGCGTCAGGTTTAGTGACTACTCCTTCAATTTGAAAGAATTCAGAGAGGTGGCCCTTTGTTATTTTTTCATTTCGAAACACGGACCCCACTGAGAAAAGCTTGGCCTCATCGGGTTGGCTGTCTGCTAGATATTTCAGTGTGACCGGAGTTGTATGGGTACGTAGGACTAGACGGTTGGACTCTTGGATATCCCACACATTAAGTGAATTTTTGTTATGTATTTTAGAAACATTTGCGATCTGCTCTTTGCTCGCTATTTGCTTCACATTCCCGAGGCCAGAAAGATAGTATGTGTCATGCATTTCTCTGGCAGGGTGATCCTGAAGCGTAAACAATGCATCAAAGTTCCAAAAGGATGTCTGGATAATGTCACCCTCTATCTCAGTGAATCCCAAGCTCACGAAAATCTCCTTAATCTCTGCAATTAAATCTGTCAATGGGTGCGTTTTGCCCGGGAACGCAACTTTGACTGCAGCTTCGAGGTCTATTACAAAATTTTCTGGTCGATCTTCGTATCTAGTCTCTGATTCAACGAACTCTTTCTTGGGGAATTTAACCACAGCAATCTCCGCAGTCGTTGACCTCCCGATTGCCGTTAATGAAACAGTAACAGTTTGTTGTTGAATTTTCTTTATATACTTTGGTCTCCTTATGAGGAGCTCCACACCCTTCTTCTCAAGGTCAGTTAGTTCATTTTCAGGAATACGCTCTACGTTTCTGAAAAGTTCTATAACTTGTTCTTCTGACGAAGTTTGTGATACTGACTGACTAATCCTTAGATTAGCTCTGTTTGTATCGCCAGCCGCCGGAATCAACCAATGGTTTTGATCCCTCGCGATCCGAATGGCCACTCCCAGCTCATCCCTCTCAAACGCCTGTGTCTTTGCAAGCATTGCAATCCCATTGTCAGGCTCTAGCTGAATAGCACTGACTAGCCTTCTCTCTGGTAGCCCTTTGAGTAGGGCGGATTTCCCGCGGTCATCTAACTCAAAGAAATTAGATGAATTTTGAGTGATCGCTATGAGCTGCTTGAATTTTAGCCGTTCCACTCCTCTCCTAACCTGGTCGACTGTCAAGCCGCACTTCTCAGACAACACTTCAACTTTAAGGGGGCCTTCCTTAGCCAGGAGGTGGAGAATCTTTTTCTCGATGGGATGTAATGCACTTACTTTAGAACTCATAATTTGTTTTTAATCATCTGAACGAAGAACACTTTTTAAACGTTTAATCAGATTATGGTCGTGAAATAATTGGATGGATGTACGTGATGAGGAAATCGATGAAACGGTAGGGAATGAGACAGCCAAGCCTGAACGAGGGTACAGTGTGACGCCATGGCAGGTTGACGGAGTTGTTGACTACAATAAAATTGTCCAAGATTTTGGCACCCAGTTAGTTACTCCTGAAATTATCGAGAAATTGCGAAAGTTTTCAGGAAACGTTCATCCTCTCCTATCACGTGGCTTCTTCTTTTCTCACAGGGATTTCGAAGTAGTGCTAGACGCGTACAAGAATGGGGAAAATTTTTACCTTTACACCGGCAGAGGCCCTTCCGGTCATGTTCATATGGGTCACTTGATGCCGTGGTTTTTCACAAAATATCTTCAAGATACTTTTGGATCCAGACTTCTGTTTCAGATTACCGACGATGAAAAATTTCTTTATAGTCAGCACCTCGGCTTGAAGGAGGTGGAGAAGTACGCGTATGACAATATCCTTGACGTGATAGCTATGGGATTTGACCCCAAGCTGACTCGAATTGTAATTGATACTAAGAATATACAGACTTTATATCCTCTTTATTTAGAGATCTCAAAAAGGCTAACCTTTTCCACTGCAAAAGCAGTATTTGGGTTTAAACCTTCGTCTAATATCGGAATGATAGGGTTTCCCGCTATTCAGGCTGCCCCTTGCTTTTTGCCATCCTTGATCGAAAAGAAGCCTACTCGCGTGCTGATCCCTGCTGCAATTGATCAAGATCCATACTGGAGGATTACAAGAGATATCGCAGAGAAGATGGGATACTATAAACCGGCACAAGTCCATAGTAAGTTTGTACCGAGTCTGGAAATGAATGGCAAGATGTCATCTTCAAAACCTACCGGTGCTATTTTTACAACTGACGACCCAGAAACGATTGAAAGGAAGGTTTCAGGAGCGTACACGGGAGGGCAACCGTCAGTTGCTTTACAAAGGATACTGGGGGGAGATCCGGATTCATGTCCAGTATTCTGGTACCTGAGCCATTTCTTTGATGATGGAAAGGATTCGTTTGAAAGATCTCTAAAATGTAGGACAGGTAATTTATTATGTGGAGAATGTAAATCCGATCTCGCCACTCAGACAAAGTCATTCATGTCAGAGTTTACTAAACGTAGAGATCAAGCAAGTAATCAAGTCCATTCGTTCCTTTTCGAGGAAAACCCCTTTGAGTAGCGATATCAGGAACACAGAGGGTATCGATTGTGAGGATGTGTACGAAGCTGAGAAACTAATGTGGATATTATCCCCAAATAGAGAACAGCATATGCTCAAACATGTGACTATCGTGAGCGAGAAAGAGTTGATTTTAGTTTTAGATGATGATAGTTCGCATAGCATAATGATGTCAAACAAAGAATCCACTGAAAGGCTTCAAAAGACTGCAACCATGATACTTTATGAGGGGAGAAAGCCTCTGTCTATTCGTGCTCATAGAAACACTGTACACGTAGATATAGGATAAATTATTCATCTTATTGTCTTCCCGGCACGCTGTCTACCTTAAACTCATCTCGTTAGCATAATGGGGGGGCGCAACTCCCCACTCTAAAACGACCGCAATTCCTTAGATAATGAACAGAATTTATGAAGGCAGAAAATGTTTCGGTCCTAAGAACAAATATTGCTGTAATTCACTCTACTCCCGCAAGACTCTCCCATTTCTGTCAATTTCTCCTAAACGAATTCGAGATGACGAGAGTGGTTGACCATCTTCTGCCTTTAGCATTGTGACAATAACGATTACCAAAGGGTCAAATCCTTTGCTTAACCGAATCCTATTAATTTCATGTCCCTTCGGTTCAGTTTCTTCACTCACAACAAGAGCTTGAAAATTTCTGTCCATGCTGGTCGGTCCAAAATCGTCATTTAGCTCTTTGATTTCGAAATTGACATTTCCAAACTCATGATGAATAAATTGAATTAATCGTTCTACCCTAGTTTCGAACCTGTGCTTCAGCCTATTTTTGCCTTTCTTTGCTGCCGCAAAATTATCGCTTGAGACCCCTATCAGAACATGTCTTCCTAATTTGAAGGCCCGAACCAGCAACTCCCGGTGACCAGCATGGATTTCATCGAACGTACCTCCTGTGGCTACTAGATCAAATTGTTCTGTTGTCACTTCCAAGATCTAGAGATTATCTCGATAACTGAGCCTAAAATTATCGAAGTCATCTTCAACTAACAGCAGGTAGCGCGTAAAGTGAACTTCAATTATTGGTTTTCACTGTTAGCCTTTATTGAATATCTTTACACACTGAGGAGGACAGACATTCTCGCATGCCATACAGAATATGCAATCCTTTTCTCTAATCATAAATGGTTTCTTTTCAGAGGCAGGATGTCCAGGAGTATCAAGCCA
>DASSCH010000225.1:0-4309 GCA_035697905.1 Nitrososphaeraceae archaeon | reverse complement strand
ATTGGCGATGACTCTCTTCGGGATTTTTGGAAGGCTTTCACTAGAACAAGTTCTTAGGAACAGAGGAGTGAAATGAAACGAAACATCGTCATTGGCATGGAAAGGAGCATAATACACAAAGGAAACCTAAGATACCTTTTCAGATTCTAGGCTAATGGTAGATTATTATTTGATTTTGAATTGCATGCCTAATGCTAATCCACTTCCTAGTACTAAGATATACTTACATAAGCAGATCTCTAGTAAATAAAATACGCAGTTGAAGATACTTATATAGAAGTCGTATTAATTCAAAAATGATGCAAAAGTCTAGTATAGAGTTCCCTCCGGGACCTTCATCACATATTCCTGGAAAGATTGTACGCAGTTTCGTTAAAGATCCTATCAATACTCTTTCAAAAATAGCTGAAGAATTTGGGGATCTATCGCATTTCAAATTAGGCCGCATGCATGTATACCTAATCAATAATCCAGATTATATTGAAAAAATTTTGATCTATGATCATAGTAATTTTAGTAAAGGTCCTCGACTTCAAACTGCGAAGCGATTACTCGGTGAAGGTTTAGTTACTAGTGAAGGAGAATTCCACAAGAGCCAGAGAAAGTTAATTCAGCCCTTGTTCCTTCCAAAAAAAATATCTTCATATGGTGCCATAATGACCGATCGAGGGCTTCGTATGATTCAGGGGTGGAAAAATGGCTCAGTAGTAAACATTCATTCCGAGCTCATGAAAGTTACCTTGTCCATAATTTGTAAATCGGTTATGAATTATGAAATGGAATCAAAACAGGCAAAAGATTTCGGGAATGCATTTGAGATTACAAAGAAATACTCTAGCAGATTGCAGCATCCCCTAGGTCAAATCTTGGATCGTGTTCCCTTTCTCCCTAAGGTAGCGCAGTCTAGGAGCGCAGGAAAAACGCTCAACACCATAGTTTATGGATTAATATCTGAAAGGAGAAAAGAGATAGAGAGTGGAGCAAAGGATAAATCCTCTTCAGGAGAGGATTTGCTCTCTAAGCTTATAATTGTTCAATCTGATGATGGCAGTACTATGACAGATACACAGTTACGTGACGAAATTATAACGATTCTGATCGCCGGTCATGAAACAACATCAAATGCGTTAACCTGGACATACTATCTTCTTTCACAGAATCCACAGATTGAGCGGAGGGTTTTTGAAGAAATTGATCAAGTCCTAGGTGAAAATGGCAACGAGTATAAACCTCCATCGATTGCTGATTTGCCTAAACTGAAATATGTTGAAAAAGTGTTTAGGGAATCAATGCGACTGTATCCTCCAGTATGGACGATGGGAAGATTCGCAGTAAATGACTACCCGTTAGGAGGATATACGATTCCAAAGGGTTCATCGCTTATGTTCAGTCAATATGTAATGCATCACAGTGCGAAATACTATGACAACCCAGAATCATTCGATCCGGATAGATGGACCGAAGAGTTTAAAATGCATCTGCCTAGGTTCAGCTATTTTCCGTTTGGAGGAGGAATTAGAGGATGTGTTGGAGAGCCCTTTGCATGGCAGGAGGGTATTCTCTTGATAGCCACGATTTCAAGTTATTGGAGCATGCGTCTTGTGCCCAATCAACGCGTCAAGCTTCAACCAGGGATAACGCTTAATCCCAAGAACGGGATCAAAATGAAGCTAAAGTCTAGACGAAAATCATCATAAATAATGAACACATTTTCTTGATTGCTAATTTTTCCTTTTGAATAACATCAATGTGTTAGGCTATTGTATATTGATTGGTCTAACATGAGTAATCCTATTGAGAAGAGTAGTTTGATGAATACCATCAGTCAAGAAGAATAACCCCGACCTCTTAATGACGAAAAAAGGAGCTGTTGCTACTAATTCAAGATGATCATATGATCATATGACATAACCTCAAAGAGACTTATGCTTTATCTAATTGACGTTACAGTATTCTTCGTCATAAAGACATAAATAGTTACTAAATTGGGATAATCAACTGTGACTTATGAATAAAAAAATCGGAGTCGTAACAGGATCCAGTAAGGGAATCGGAAAGGCCATAGCGATAGCATTTGCAAAGTCGGGTGAATATTTTGCTGTAGTCACAAATGCCAGAAAACTGCAAGAGGCACAGGCTGTGTCTAATGAAATCAGGACTTTAGGCTGTAATTCAATTCCGATAGAAGCTGATATCTCAAAAGAGTCTGATTGTGTTCGATTGATTGATGAAACAATCAAGAACTATAACAGGATAGATGTTCTGGTAAATAACGCAGGGGTGCAGCAGGATGTCCCACTTGAAGAAACAACCATGGATCTATGGCAGAAAATCTTGGCAGTAGATCTTACAGGCCCTTTCATATGCAGCAGAGAAGCTGTAAAGCATATGGAAAAGCAACAAGATCCAACTGGAGGTTGCATCATAAATATAACTTCTGTGCATCAATTGATACCTAAGCCGCACTACATTCCTTACGCAACTTCCAAAGCGGGAGTCGAAATGATGACAAAAACACTCGCATCTGAGCTTGCAAAATCTAATATAAGAGCAAATGCAGTTGCTCCTGGAGCCATAGAAACTCCAATGAATATTTTACTTGATGAGAATGAAGCTGCACGGAAAAAAACTTTGACCCAAATACCAATGGGAAGGATCGGAAGTGCGGAAGAAGTAGCAAATGCAGTAGAGTTCTTGGCTTCGGACAAAGCAAGTTACATCACAGGTACTACGCTTTATGTTGATGGCGGCATGACCCTCTATCCAAGTTTTCAATATGCTGTTCACTAATGATAGTAACATGACTATTTGTTTATAGGTCTCTATTCAGTATGTCTCGTTGTTGACTTAGAACCCCTACTACTTTCATTATTTATTATTGCACCCGAAATCAAGTTAAGTATCTTATTAGTTGGTTTTCTTGGGTGCCGGACTTACTATCATCATTGCCACACCGGCTGAAATTACAACTGTTGCGATTATTGTCTGTGAATTAATTGATTCTCCAAGTATTACCCAACCTAAGAATACTGCTATTACAGGTACAATATACGCAAAGGTATTTGCCAATGAGGGGGTAGTAGATCCAAGTAGCCAGTAAAAGATCGCGTAGCCAACTGCAGTACATACTAAAGTAAGGAACAAGAATGATAACAGTACATTATTCGCTGTCGAGAAGAGTATATTTAAAGTTGAAATTCTACCAGTACCTGTTACTGCCCATAAGGCTAGCAAGATCAGCCCACCCAACGCCATGAACATGCCAGTAGGCAAAAGAATTGCTTGTTCTGCACCACCACCTACTGCACGAACAGGGCTAGAAAATAATGAGCCTATTGCCCAAGAAATAGAGCTGACAATCAGTAAAACGACACCAACCCAGCTCGATTCTTCAGTTTCTAGAGTAGGAAGAACTAAAATGATCAGTCCTATAAATCCGGCAATAATCCCCGCAATGCTTAATCTAGTCGGTTTTTTCCTAAAGAATAGCAACATGAAAATTGCTACCCAAATCGGTATGGTAGAATTGATTAGAGCTGCGGCTCCGGAAGATAAGTACTGAGCACCCAATGCGAGTAGTCCCTGTCCCCCAACTATAAAGAATAGACCTGATAGTACCCAGTGTTTCCAGAGTTGTCCACTTTTGAACTGGCTACCCTGATAGTCTTTTTTACTGGAGCGACGATAAATGGTATGAAGGAAGACATAATGGGTGGCTACCAACAGTAAACCTGCGATAAAGAAACGCATTCCAAATGAAGCCAGCGGTTGAACTTCATCAACTATGATCTTGATCGCAATAAAGCTCGATCCCCACAGGAGTGATAACATCATGATAGCTGCTAACACTACGGTTAATTGCGAGTGATGCATCAGAAGCTGTCGAATCCTTCATTATATTTATTTTATTCATAAGCACCTGATTACTAAATTGCTAATTTGACTTTCTGTTAGATCGGTGAAGGCTGATAATAATAATTCACTTTCAAAACATACTGCTATTGAATAACTAGCAGGTCAATTCTGCTACGCGGAGCTAAGCAATGCCCGTTCAATTGATTACCGGATAACATTTGGAGTAGGGACATTAGACCTGTATAGAACCAGAATTTACATTTTAGAATCTAGGAAGTACTAGTCGACAGAATGTAGCGATTAGATAGACTTTTACGTCTAGACGGTATGGAACCCGCTTCACACGGTTGCAGTCTATCCCTTCTCATATGGATAGACTTCTTGTAGTAGTAAGCGTCAAAATTTTTATAGTGCAGAAAAAAGGAAATATTATAAATTGAATCCACAGTTATCC
>DASSCH010000224.1:0-16738 GCA_035697905.1 Nitrososphaeraceae archaeon | reverse complement strand
TTGATGTATGATTCTGTTGAAAATCGAAAACTCTGCTGCGAAATTAGGAAAGTTCACCCCCTTGATAGGGCCTTAAGAGGTATGTCGGGTTGGATTACCGGCCTAAGAAGAGCACAAACGTCGACCAGATCTACCATCAATAAAATAGAAATTGATCCTATTCATAATAATATAGTTAAGATCAACCCATTAGCTGATTGGGACAACGATATGGTTTGGAGCTATATCAAACATAATGATGTACCTTACAACAAACTTCATGACAAAGGTTATCCAAGTATAGGATGTGAGCCTTGCACTAGAGCAGTAGAACCAAACGAGGATCCTCGATCAGGAAGATGGTGGTGGGAGAGTTCAGCGCATAAAGAATGCGGTTTGCATTGGGATCCTACCAGGAATAAGTGATTGTTTAATTGGCAAAAAGTGGAATGCCTCCACCCCATGGAGGTAAGTTGATGAATAGAATTAGTTCTCATCAAAAAAATCTTGATGAAATGTTCTCTATTGCTATTGATACTGATACGAGGAATGACATTGAGAACATTGCGGATGGCATTTTTAGCCCCTTAGAGGGATTCGTCTGTCAAGCTGATTTTGAGAAGATCATCAGTGAAGGAAGACTGACAAACGGATTGCCCTGGACAATTCCAATTGTACTTGATGTTGAAAGCGAAACTGCGATCAAGATGAAAGATGCAGGTGAAGTTTCGCTAGTAAATAATAATGAAGCATTTGGAGTTATATCCGTCGATGATATATATCGATTCGATAAGCAAGAAGTTGCAAAAGCCATATACCAAACAGTTGATCTGCAGCACCCAGGTGTGATGAAAACCATGAGTATGAATGAGGTGCTGGTAGGGGGAAAAATTAAAGTTCTCTCTCGACTTCCTTTTTCGCAATCAAGAAAGCTGAGAAAAACTCCTGCCGAAACCAGGAGAGAAATTCTAGCTCGAGGTTGGAAAAGTATAGTAGGATTTCAAACCAGAAATGTGCCACACGTAGCGCATGAGACTTTGCAGAAGACCGCACTTAGTCTATTTGATGGCCTATTTATCAATCCCCTTATTGGTAAGAAGAAATTAGGAGACTTTAAGGATGAAGTAATACTTCATACTTATGAAACTCTGCTTGATAGTTATTATTCGAGCGGCAGTGCGATGCTTGTTACCCTTCATACAGAGATGAGATATGCAGGACCGAAGGAAGCAATTCATCATGCAATAATGCGCAAGAATTTTGGATGTACGCACCTCATTATTGGTAGGGATCACGCGGGTGTAGGCGATTATTATGAACCATTTGCCGCGCATAAGATATTCAATGAATATCCAGACTTGGAAATAGAACCAGTCTTCTTTCCAGCCTTCTATTACTGCAAAAAGTGTCGAGGATATTCTAGCGCAAAGATATGTCCCCACAACTCCCAAGAACGGGAAGAACTCAGTGGTACCAAAATGAGAAAACTTGTAAGTTCTGGAACAATGCCAGCTGATCATTTAATGAGACCAGAAGTTGCTAAAGTTATACTATCCTACTCCGAGCCATTCGTTAAGTAATCGGGAGTCAGCTTAGACCAGTACGCGCAAAAATCAAAAAATTACGCTCTCAGCTTTGATACCGACATCATAATTAGTTAAGACTGTTCCTTTGATATCGGCTCCGATTTCTCTACCGTCCAAGAGAACCTCATTTTGAGTGATTCGTATTTTTTGAGAATTATAACATAGTCCATCTGCAAGTATCCTGAGGTTATTAGCATTTTCGAATTTGGCCTCGAAGTACATGCCTTCTCGTTTATTCTCTATTATTAGTCGCTTGGGTCGAAGATATGCAATAGCCCAATCCCCAATTTTACTCCATTCCGAACTCCAACTATTTTCGAGTATTATCCCAACTAATTGATTGGTTCTATTAAAGAAATTTACATCCATTACGAGCAGCCTCCAATCCATTCTTCTCACATTAATAAGTTCAAAATCATCTACCACCAATAGTCTTGATGTATTTATGAAGGTGCATCCTCCCATTGATACAGCGAATTCATTAGATGACGTAGTCGCAAATGCAAGATCGTCGTGATCCATGTTAAAAGGGCTATGCTTGCTAGAAGCCAAAAATGAGGGGTCAATCTGGCCTTCCCGAAACTCCTTGTTGTGTGATGGACAGACTGCCACCATATTTTCTGGTAGGAATACTTCTTGTCGCATCAATTCATGTCTTTGATTCTCAGTTCGGTTGAAGTCTATGAATTCGAGCACTGGACAGCCACAGATGACGCATCCGTAGTGTGCTTCCTTTTTAAGTTGGTTTTGTATCGCCTGAGGAATAACCATCTACGTTTCAGAGGATAATGCATTTCAGCCATATATTACTAGCTTGATCTTCCTAAGAAATCCGGTGCAGTGATTCCGAAAATTTAGTCAGCATTATTTTTGATATATATTTGGATGAAGATGATTCATCAAAACAGTATTCAATATCCTGCCTATTCTGAACAATACCAGTATTCCCAATGATAGGTCGAAGTGAAGGTTATCGTGTCAAATTCTGTTCTGCTCAACGTTGTCATTTTCCATTACCTCCACTTCAAAGTCGAGATTTCAAAGTGAAGAGTATCCGTCCACCTCATCGTTTGAAAGACAAGTGCTTAGGATAAAGGCAAATATTCCATAACGGTTAATATTGCCGTGGATAAGTGTATCACGAACAAAATGGTCTTACGAGTATTTCTAATATTGCTATTGTTTGGTGTTCTTATACAGTTTGGTTCTGCGATTGGACAGAGTCAGGAGAGAATACAAGATATTCAACCAATAAAGACCACAGAGACAAAAAGTAATGAACAGTTTGTTTATGCATTCAATGTGTCTAATGCAGATCGGCGAAATCCGGCAAATTATACTTTTAACGCTCCTATCGGAGAAAATTGGATATTGACAATCCAGAATAACATGTCTTATGCACAAAGGGATGATGCAAAAACAATCATTAGGTTGCATGAAGCAAGCCCGAGTGAAAAGTTTGTTGAGGTTGCCATGTTTGGCGGTACCTCTGACAAATTTTGGACTGCAGTGAACACGGAAGAATCTGGTTATATCAAAGTCTATGAGCGAGACACAAGGGGTTGGAGTAAAGATGAGTCAATAGTTGTTGGGCATGGAAATAATCAAGGATTGTCGGTGAATAATGGTCAAAGGATAGTAACGGACAGACTATCCCTTGATGGTTTTAAACCAAGTTACATAACAATTTATGGCAAGGACAGCTTAAATTCTCCGCTAAATACATATGCGGGGACCATTTCATTTGATTTAGTTTTTGGTGATCCTTCAGATTCTCCAGTCTATTATCTCCCATTTGCCATGCTTGTAGGCGTTGGAGGTTTGGTTGTGGTCCTGGTAGTGTTTAAGAAGAGATCTAACCCGCCTTAAATCTGAACTAGATCAAAAATAGGCGAATTGATGCCTAGATATGTGAGCTTCTGAAATCGGTTACTACTATGGCAGTAAGGATGCTTTTTGCCAATCCCAAGGATGCAGTTCCATATTGGATTTTTACAAATTCCTAACATAATAGTCGTTGGCTTAAGGCAAAAGTTCTATATCACAAATCATAATTTTCGGGTTTTCATGATGCCCGTTCTCTTAATGCGAATCATTAGCGTGGCCGATCTCAAACTTCGGTGTCTCTTTGCAGGTAATAATTACAATCATTTTTTAGCTGACATAAATTACACCGAGGGTTTCTTGGTAAACAAATGTTCTGTCCATACATGACAAAGGTATTGTTGATTCTCGTCCAATTTCTCCTGCTTGTTGCATTAGCTAACTCAAACTCTGTCATTTCAGGAGTCTTGGTATTGACGATACCAAGTCTATTGGATATTCTATGAACATGCACATCGACAGGTATGGCAGGTTTGCCAAAGCCGTAAACTAAGACACAATTAGCAGTTTTGCGTCCTACTCCAGGTAACTGCAAGAGTTTTTCTATTGATTCTGGAACTTTTCCCTTATACTCTTGGGTTATTATTCTAGAAACATCTTTTATTCGCTCTGCCTTAACATTGTAGAAGCCTATGCTTCGGATTATTTCCTTTATTTCTTCCAAGTTGGCATCAGCCAATTCGTTGCTGTTTTTAAAGCGCAAAAATAGATTATGTACAATTTTAGTCGTACTTTCGTCTCTCGTGCGAGCTGACAATATGGTTCCAATCAATACCCTGAATGGATCGCTTCCTTCCTCACATCGTAGGGATTCGAGAGCTGTAATTCTTGGTGGTCTGGTACAATGCAGTGCTGATTCCATTGTCTTAAGAATCTTTTTGATCGGAACCACAAAGGATTATTTTCACCATCACGGTTATAAATTTGATAAGATAGGTATTAGATCAATTTACCTTCAGAGTTAGAGGTAATTCATTTGTTTAAAATGCCATCATCTAAAAGTAAATGAACCTTCTAGAAATCATAAAGAACTTCCGAAATGCAATCAAGAAGTATCTTATTATCACCGAGTGGTCCGTAAGCTACTATAGTAGAGGAAAGAGGCTTGATAGAAAAAGATGCAGATCAATTGACTGCAAATAGACGTGTCATTATTTGTCTGACCGGAATGCCGGGTGCAGGAAAGTCTACGGTTGCAAGCTCGCTGAAGGAGAAGGGATTCCTTGTTATAACGATGGGTGATGTAATTAGAGAAGAGGCCATGCGACTTAAACTCGATCTCAATGATACAAATTTAGGGAAATTAATGGTCAAGTTGCGCGAACAGTTTGGTCCTGGAGCCGTCGCTGAATTAGTTGCAAAAAAAATTGACTCAACATTAATGAGGAATGGAAATGGAGATAATGCCGTTTTGATCGTGGACGGCATAAGGAGTATTGCAGAGGTGACTGTTCTTAATCGTGTCGGCCAGGTGCGACTTCTGGCGATTCATGCATCATCGAATGTTCGGTTTGTCCACCTAAAGGAGAGGGGACGATCGGACGCACCTTTGGCTCGGAGTGATTTTATGGAGAGGGAGAGGCGAGAATTAGACGTAGGGATAAGCGAGGTTATTGCGCTAGCCGATGAAGTCATCTCCAACAACAGACTCACCATCAATCAACTAAAAACCAATGCGATTGAGGTCATTATGAAATGGATTAACTCTTCGAAGCTAAATTCATAATGCCATAATTTACTTTGGATGGCTGAATGAAAAGTTGTGCAACACGTGGGATAGTGCTTTGGACTTTAACATTGTCGTTCCCAGTTCCCATATTGAGTATTTGGTATTCTGCAATAATGCTGGAACTTGATATAAGAATGTGTTGTCCTATATTTCTTGAACGCTCTAGATTAAATTAGTAGACGCTAATCAGCAAATTATTGCGTATGATTGTGATTCTGCAGCAGCTTTCTAAAATCCTCACTCATAGAAGCGGAATCAAACAAAGTACCACCTTCAGTACTTGCAGAAGTATCACGTCTTACCCATATTATGTTTCCATCAAGATCCACCTCTATCCTCTTAGATCTTTGCAGGTAGCCTAACACAGCAATTATTTTTTGTGATGAAAGGCGGGGTTTAAGCATCTTCTCTAATTCCCTTAGCTTAGGATAAACACCAGATTCTAATCTTTCTTCCAAACTGTGAACAAAAAAATTAATATCATCCTCATTGGTTTCATTTACTGGTCTCTGTTTAGTTCTGATCCTATGCTTTCCCTTTGATTTCTTCGTGTTACCATGTTTTATCATAGATATATTATAACCTTTCTGAAATTATCCAAGATGAATCTATCAATGGATAAATGGACATTTTCAGCAATCAGAAGAAAACAGTCTACGCAAGTAAAGGTAAACTCCTTTGTGGAAGCATTTGATCCCTAATCAGGTAAAGATACATAGACTCCGCCGTCTTCCGATTTAATAAAGACCTCATAAGTCTTTAACGGATCTTCAGCAGGTGGATTCAGAGGGATCCCTTCCTCTAAATTAAAAGCAGATAAATGAAGGGGACACGTTACAGTTTTTTCATCTTCATTAAGAATCCCCATGGATAAATCTGCATACTGATGAGTACATATTCCATCTGTTGCATAAATTTTGCCCCCAACCTTGGCTATCAATAGACGCTTATTGCCTTTGCGTGTGCTGTTGTCCACATTAACTTCATAGTCGAAACCCATTATATCACCCTCTTTCAAATTCTTTTCGTCACACACTCTCAATTGTACAGGCATAATTGATAAAAGATACTACTGACATTAATATATATAGAGTGAAACAAAAAAAAGATGTGAACCTCTTATTTTCTTGCAAGAAGCGATCATTGCGTTGCCACTCAAATAGGGAATTAGAATTGATCACTCTTTCCCTTTCACAAATACTACGAATTGTTGATACGCACAAGTACTTGATGTGTATCTTTCTTAACACTATTCATCATTTTTTGTTCTCGTAGTCTATTCTTGTACTTGAAATTTCTTGGCGTTCCTCTGAGCCTGTATCCACAACAAGGGCACCAGAGACCAATCCAATTGAGAAAGATTTCACACACTTGACAACGCTTCTGACCAGCGGCATATCTTCCTGAGCCCACTGGTTTTTGAGCTTTATGTCTAATACAGATACCTTTGCATGCCATTGGTTATCCAATTCACCTCTAATTTTCCTTACCCAATATTTATACGCAGAACATGCTTATAATATATTTCAGAAATTCCTTAGTAACTAAAAATTCAGGTATAGAACTGCAAAAAAATTCTAAGTTATCTAACATCAATTTATAATAATTGTATGTTTTCATCTTCACCTTAAAATAGAATTAAATTTATCAGTCCTAATGATTTAGGATTTAGCACTCAAATACGGCCTTAAGAGGGAGTTCAGGAAAACGAAGAAGGGGCAATGTCTTTCTCGTTAGCTACAGAGTGATGAGAAGATAAATGGCACCTTCATAATTCACATATCTTTTGCTTGGAGCGGAAATCATGTTTTTCCTGATTTTATCAGGCTTTCTATGATTTTACCAATGCATTCCGTTCCGACCCTAAATTTTAGACGTTCTTCTTGAGGAATGCCAAGGTCTTTTCCCATGCATCAGAGGTTTCTTGTGGTGCATAATTGTCATTAGAGGGATTTGCAAACGCATGACCAACTCCATCATATACATAAATCTCGTTTGGCACTGAAGTTGCATTTAGAGATTCTTGAAACTGTCTAACCTGAGCTACTGGGATAGATTGGTCCTGATTGCCGAATATTCCAAGAACTGGCCACTTTAACTTAGAGAGCTCCTCTTGGTCGGTAACTAAGTTACCATAGTATAATGCAGTTGCAGCCAAGGGAAAACCGGGTTCAGCGTTCAATGCTAATTGAAGCGATTGCCCTCCCCCGAAACACCACCCAAGGGATGCTATACGAGATGAGTTCACGTTTTCCAATGAGGCTAGGTATCTGACAGCAGACTGCAGATTTGTGATAGCATTAGATGGATTGTCGCTCACTGCACCTGCTAACTGTCCGGCTTCCTCAGGATTTGTTGCAACAGTACCATTGAACAGATCGGCTGCCAATACCACATAGCCTTCATTTGCTAATTGATCAGCCATTTCTTTCATGTTATCGTTCAATCCCCACCATTCATGAA
The DNA here is from genome assembly GCA_035697905.1 of Nitrososphaeraceae archaeon. Taxonomy (GTDB): domain Archaea; phylum Thermoproteota; class Nitrososphaeria; order Nitrososphaerales; family Nitrososphaeraceae; genus TH5896. Next base: position 9,097 of record DASSCH010000224.1, on the reverse strand, counting down.
TCATCACTACTGCAGGTAGTGCTTTGCCAGATGTAGAAATATTGCCTTGAGGAGTGGCTAGGTAACCTGAGACATTGTCAAAGTAGGTAACAGATTTACCCTCATTGTTCATCTCGATGTTAGCAATATTCTCCGATGAAGCGTTGGCCACTTCATTGTCAACTTGAGCTTGAGCAAATGCAGAAGATGATTCAAAAAATACAGTAAAGATAGCAATAGCAAGAAACGGTATAGAAACAAGCATTAAATTGGACATCCTGGAATTTGTGTTAGTCATTCAGTCTTATAGTAAAGATAGGTAAACGCATTAAAGGTTATTCTATATAGTATATATAGCTGATTGAAATGTTCAGTCTAAAGCGTTACGCTAGTAATTTCGAAATATACCCCGACATTATTATCCCTTGCACCGGTAACTGATAATCCATTTTCCTTTGTCTTATTCATTTGTGCAATTGTTGGCGGCTATTGTAGAGATCAGCAATCGCAGCCGTTCTGGATGGGCTGTACCTACATCAGTGTCACGTGCGCTCATCCTGTTAACAGTAATAATAACTACCATTTGGTAGGAGAGGTTCAATGGGGTCTATTATAGCATCTGTGATTTTCATTAGTTGGTTTGCTACTAATTCTGTCTATTGACATTTTAGTTCAATTGTTTGTTTGACTAGACTAAACTGTGAGGATCATGTTTTGAAGAAAGTGAGATTTAACGCCTTAACCATTAAACACACTGGATTTGAAATTTTGATTGCCTTGACAATACCTAAAGCTGTTCTTGCGGCGTCCGCTAGCAAATGCGGATTCTGAACATTACTATCTCTTGTCTTCGAACAGAATCTATAGCAATTAGCAATTATAGCAGTTCTGATCATAGTAGCAGCTATTGTCATTTACCTACTCAGTCCTCTGATAATTGCTGTAGTAATTATAGCCATTGCTTATTTTCTCTACAGATGGTATACTAGATACAAACGGATGAACAGATACGCTTGATGGGTGAATTGATTCACCTTAAGGGATATTTCGTTTTAGCAGATTAGCTTCTCGTTCCCCTCAATTGGTTATTAAGTCATAAATCCTATTAATTTATGTAGGATAAGGATATAGCTATCCGGTGGAATCCTTCGTACACTCAAGCAGGATTGATCAGCCTCTAGATAAGGTATTTGCCTGGCACATAAGGGAGGGCGCTTTCGAACGTCTAAAACCACCATGGGAACGATTCGAGGTAATCGGACGCAGTGGCAGCATTCAAAATAATGGAATCGTAAAGCTTCGGACAAAAGTTGGACCCGTTGCCTTGAAGTGGATTGTTAAGCACGCCGAATATATCCCGGAAAAACAATTCAAAGATATTCAGATAAAAGGCTTTTTTCCATCATTTGCTCATTTACATTTGTTTGAGCGGTTCGGTCCATCTTGTATATTAGAAGATCGCATTGAATATTCTCTTCCCGCGGGTCGAATAGGTAGAATAGCTGCCCACCGATTTGTGGACAGGAAGCTAAGAAAGATCTTTGAATTTCGTCATCGGACGATTAGCCAGGACCTTCGTACGCATTCCATCATAAATAGAATAAGAAATAGTGAGAGACCTCTAACTATAGCCATTACAGGTTCGGGTGGTTTTGTGGGAAGTGCATTAACGCCTTTCCTCACAACTGGTGGCCATAGAGTAGTTCCTCTTCGTAGTAATCGGCGTGTTGCTCCCACTTTGCGTACCGATCAAGGTCAAACTCGGAGTCATTTCAATTTAGATCCTTTAAACGATAACCTTGTAGATGCCGTAGTTAACCTTGCCGGAGAAAACATATTTGGAAACTGGACAAAGGAAAAGAAAAAAAATCTATCTGAAAGTAGAAAAAGTGCTACCACCGCATTATGTGAACGACTAGCCTCACTCGATGAACGTCCATCGGTATTGGTATCTGTGTCCGCTGTTGCATATTATGGAAATAGAGGCGAAGAGATATTATCAGAAGATAGCCAGGCTGGCACCAGAGCATCATCTGTTCCGAGCAAGGTGCCAGCTATTGACTTCTTGTCTGACTTGTGCAGAGAATGGGAAAACGCAACCGATATAGCCAGAGATGCTGGAATTCGCGTCGTTAACCTGCGACTTGGAATAGTGTTATCCTCAGCAGGAGGCCTTCTTAGGAAGATACTACCTGTTTTTAAGGGGGGTTTAGGCGGGCGGATTGGTAAAGGGAATCAGTATGTTAGTTGGATTGCATTGGAGGATCTGATCACCATTATATTAGCAATGATTGCAGATGAGAGCTTTAGCGGACCGGTGAACGCTGTTTCTCCTAATCCTGTCACGAACACCGAATTTACGGATTCTTTGGGAAAGACCTTGTCACGACCAACATTCCTTGCTGTTCCTAAATTTCTCCTAAGAGTGATAGTAGGCCAAGAGCTTACCGATGCGTTGTTGCTGTCTAGCACTCGCGTTATGCCTACGCGATTAATTGAATCGGGTTATCAGTTTCGGTTTCCTTATTTGGAATTGGCTTTAAAGGAGACTTTGGGCAAAGACCTAGAGTTACGACCTTCATCTGGAGCGCATTTTTCAGACTCTATATAGATATTTGGCAAATTCCTGTATCCGTAACTGTACATTCTTGACTATTTGCTTTTCTTTATCAAGTTTTTATACTCCAATTCACACATTATTAGACCATAATTGGTCTTGAGTACTAGAATTTCACAAAATGTGGAAGAAACAAGTTGGATGTTTTTCCTCTTGTCTGGGGTAATAGTACTAGTATAAGCATCAATGGGTACTGCTGGAGTTGCAGTTGCGTCAACGTCGACGGATGATGCTACTATACAAGATCCTAGAGAGATCAGTGCCATGATGACTCAAGCAAGTGAAGATCTTCAGAACGAGCTGTCAAGTCAAGGAAATAAGCTGAAAAATCAGTTAGCCAGTACCTTTGGTTTTAATGAAATACAATCTCAGCTATCACTTGGATATCAATTTGCCTTTGCAGGTAACACCTCCGGAGCAATGTCTCATGTTGAGATGGCAGATGAAGCCTTGGAGAAAACAATCGCATCTGTATTTCGTACTGCAGAAGAGGTTACGAGAATATCGCAGAACAATTCATTGACCCTTGACAATGGAACACGAAATATACTCTCGGCCGTGGGCAGCAGTCTCACAGACTTAGGAAGCGAGATAAGAGATCAACGAAGTAATTTAATTGGAATGCTAGAATAGAATCGATAGATTGTCTGGTTAACTAAGAGGTAGTAGGCAAACCATTTTCTTAGCCAGATATAGTTTGTAATGATGAACCAAAATAATTTTGTTCGAGCCAGTATGTCCTCGATCTCTGACGCCAGCGCCTTCTTCAGACCTTCTGCTCAAGTTCTTAAGAATGCCCGCGAGAGAAAAATTGAAAATTAGATTCTAAAAATCAATAATTTCTATTGGAAGAGTTGCATTTAATGGGGAAAATATTACGTTACAGCCATGGCAGTATAATTCGTGTACCTGATACTTGGTGCTTGGTATGCTAGATGTAAAGACCACATACTTTGATGAGTGGCACAAAGGACATCCTAAGAATTTTTTATTCTGAGGATTTATTTTCGTTTTTTTCTTGGTATAGTCGACACTCAACAGAAGTTTTGTGTCAATTATGGATATAATGAGTAAGATTCTTATCCACTTATTACTCTTATTGAATAATTAAATATAATAAATTCGTAGTTTATTGCTTCTGTATTTTTTTTAAAACTTGGCTGCACTGATTGAAATCCTTGAGCAAATACACAGTCGGTCTCAATAATACGAATCGACTGAATTTCTCAGGTTCAACGATTTTTGAATTGATAATGAAATAAAAAAGAAAATAAAAGTGAGTGGTTAATTTGTACCCGTAGGATTTTCTCCGATGTCAGAAATGTTCTGTCCTAAAGCGAGTCTTGTTTCAAGGGTGTTTGAGATTGGAATCACCTTCTCTCCGTTTGTTAACATCGCTCTCGCTGTTATGTTGTTAAGTGACTCATCCGCGAATGTAGTGGCTAGTTGTATCTCTCCTGATTGATTAAGTAAGAGAGGTTGAGGGAATGAAGTAGTCCTTAATAGAGTTTGGTTGGCAGCGTATATTTCCATCACTGCGTTAATTGGAGCATTGTTCATTGATGGATCTAGAGAAGAGTAATTCAGTAGCAGCTTTACCTGGTTTCCTGGACTGTTGGTCAAGGGAATGAAGTGTGCGTAATCTAATCGCTGTAGTACGCTATTACTACTGTAGTCTGGTTCGGAAGCGGCAGCCCTTTCGGCTTCTCGTGCAGCTTCACGTTGCGAAGATGACATATATTCTTGTTCTTGTTCCGGTTGTGTCGGATTTACTTGTCCAATTACCGTCTGTTGGATCATGCTTGGAGCTGTATGAACCACCATCATCATGGCAATGATAGATAAAGTGATGGCTGCAACAGTTGGTTTATGGGACGAGGTAAATGTTGTTCTTACCGCATTTGGTGTAGTTCTTAGGGATTTCATAATCATAGACGTTTGCAAGTGTATTGTTTCTTCTGTAGGTACTAGGGTATTTACTTACGCCAGTTCAAATTTCTTTACAACTGAATCCAGAAGTTTTCGGGTTGATATACTAATGGAACGGTCTTGGGCAAGCTTAGAATCGGATTATTGTGCACATATTTACCTTGAAATTTACGAGCTTTTCCATGTTCACCGTTAGGATGACAATCCTTATTGAGACGCTTGATCATGTTCTAAGCGGTCAGCTCTTCCTGGCTTAATTATTCTGCAGAATGTTATCTAACATATTCAACCTTCATGCAATTAAGGCAAAGGAAGCACTATCACTACTATCGTCAAACGCTCATGATAACGTTAGAACTAGCCAAAACAAAATTAAACGAGCTAAATGTTCTCATTAGATATCTATCCTTCTTGCAGAACAATGGATTTTCAGATCTAGGAAAGGGAAAAATTCTAGGTCAAGTTCAACTCTTAAAAGAACTCATCAGCGAAGGGGGAGAACGTACTGAATACAACGAGGAAATAACTCAGGGAACGAGTTCGGCATCCACTGATGAAGAGGAAGCGAATACGAATAACAACAATACTGTTACTCCTACGCTTATCGGTGACGAAGTGGAAAAATATCTAAGGGTGTAAGTTTCGCCACTCTACCATATGGGTTTCTGAACAGGTCCCTTTAGAATCGTGGACTTTGACTAATTCAAATTCAAATTCAATTTCAAACTCATGATCAGAGATAATGTAATTTGGAGTTTCGGGAGAAGTGTCTATGTAGACAATGACGAAAATAACATGTCCTCTCAACATTCTCCAGGATGATTGCAGGAATTTTGTCTTTCTTTCATTAACGAGCCATTTCAATGCTGAATGCAGTAAATTTCAGTTTATTTCCTAATAGGCTCGAACCGACACAGCGCATTATTTCGTGAGTTCAGGATCCTCAAGTCAAGGCGTAAACTCTCCTAGCTTTAATTCATCAAACTTATCATACTCTTGCTGTGGTCGTTTAACATTGTTTTGCCTTACCATGATCTCATCACTGTGTATGCTTGCAAATAATATTGAATACTTCGTTAGATGTTCTAGTTTACGGTTAATTCGCATAAAAGAAGGTCAATGTTTACATGAGGTTCTTTTATTAGTATTGAACAGTCTAGTAGAACGTTTTGAACAAATCATCTAAACAGCCCATAAGGCGAATTATCTCTGGTGTTCTGAACAAAGACGCGTTCAATAGCAGTTTTCAATTGCTCTGAGCGTGAAACATCACTAATGGTAGTGGTTATCTGTTAACGGTTAAGAAATTTTTAAACGCAAGACAAATCTGTTAACGAAATCTGTAAACAGTTGTTAACCGACTTTCAGCGTTCATTTGCTTACAGCGTGAAACATCACGAATGGTAGTAATTACCTGTTAACGGTTAACAAATTTGTAAACGCGTGACAAATCTGTTAACGAAATCTGTAAACAGTTGTTAACCGACTTTCAGCGTTCAATCTTTAGCTAACTTCCAAAATGACTCTCGACAATTCTTATGATATCTTTATGGATATCTCCTTTACTTCGAGCTGCATCAACCACCTCCCACTTCTCTTTTTCCGCCAAGGTCAAGAAGGCTTTTCTCACCCTTTCAATGAATTCCTTATCAGATACGAATCGATTCTTCTGCATCAAAGTATCTCGTTTTTCGGTGATTTGTACTGGCACATCAAGTATCATTGTCAAATTTGAACGGGTCATATTTTCATCTAACGTAGAAAGCCATCCAATTTCTAAACCATTAACAAATCCATATACTATGTTGCTTTGGTAGTAGCGATTCATTATCACAACATACCCTTCATTGAGATGGAAATTGATCACATCTCTAATTTCATATCGATTTGCAGCGTAAAGAAGATGTAATACTTCCGGATTAGAGGGCATCTCTGCATAATTTAGGTATTTGTCTATTAGCTTACCTACATCCGTCTGATAGTCAGGGAGATCAAAATGAGCCGTACGCAGGTGTTTCTCTTTGCTCAAATAATGACTTAACATCTGTGCCTGCGTAGTCTTGCCCGACTTTTCTATTCCTTCTAGGGTTATAAGCTTCCCAGCCTTCTTCTTTGACAATAGGATTTCACAAGGAATAGCCTCCTTTTACTTTTTCTCTTAATAGAAAAATGCAGAGTATAGGTTAGGCTATTGGAATGTTCTCTAAGCTGAACAGCAAATGTGCAACTTACTCTATATTTGCGAAATCTTTCAAAATTAATTTGGAATAGAATAGGACCTTTAGTACGGTGGAGCCTAGACAGCAGCCTAAGAAATGGACCCTGCTGTTATTCTATCAATTAATTTGGTCAAAATACTCACATTCTAAACGTATAACATCTTTATGCTTCTGGATCAAGGTCATCTTCTTCGTTTTCCTCACTTTCATAGTCTTGTAGTTCATGACCCTCTTCATTGATCTCTTCTCTTTCTCCTTCCTCATCAACTTCAGTTTCCTTAGTCTTTGAATCCTCGACCATACAAGGAAATTACTTTTCCAAAATAAAAGTGTTCGATGATACACTTAATGGTAAATTAGAAATGATAAGTGGATGAATGAAGGATCGTTTTATATTAGCCTCTCAAACATTACACTTTACAAACTGGAAAAATTGTTTTGAATGAGTCAAGATAAGGAAGCGATTGTAGTGCTAGCACTTGGAATTCTTTTTTGTCTAATGATTATTATTGCATCGTACTTTACGGATCATTCTACAATTCAAATAGATGGCCAATGGAACTATGAAGGGGCAGCTATTCAGTATGGCTTAATACTAGCAGATCTAGAGGCTGAAAACAAAGGTAATCAGCTCAAAGGCTAGCCTCAGAATATCGCAATAGACAATCTGTATGATGGTTTTGAAAAGTGAATTTTCTGGGTGGTGTTGCTAAATTATTTATGTCAAGAATTTTTGTAGACCGATTTGATCTGAAAAAAGCAGCGAAGACACCCCCCCCTCCTTTTGTTTTTGGTATCATCGGGACTCCCAAAACTTGCTCTGTCAGTGCAAACCTACGAACCCTCAAAGATATTCTTGCTTCGCAATTAGTCGTTCTGTAGATGTAGTTGCTTTCGCATTCTTAGTGATCTACATATACTAGCAGACTTTGTAATAGAATTCTATCTTATGGGTTCCCATTCCCTTAATTCGCTGGATCTTCCCTTCCTTTGTGAGGTATTTTATAGCATAGCGCACAGTTCCTATATCAACCCCTACCTCTTTTTCAATATGCCTTGTGGTAACTTGTCCGCTATGTTTCTCGATGATTGAGTAGACTGATTCTATAAGCTCTCGGTTGGCGTTTTTTACACGCTGGTGATATCTGGCGAAATCATCTAGAGTTAGTATGTGCCATGCACTTATATCAGACTTTGAGATGGAACGCTTGATTTGAACACTTTTTGGCATAAACTATTCGATTTATAGAACATTTCTCTAAAAGTAATTAGTGTAAGATTTTTTACCTTAAGTAATAGATCATTCAACAAAATATTATTCAACTTAATTGAACTAACTGAACCTGTGACTTTCATTCTTTATTTTTGTGTCATTATAAAGGGATACGGTTCCGCGATTGAAATTTCTATTTCACCTGGGCAATAATTGACCTCCAGAATACTTCCGAGATATTTGCCAGATGTAAATTTGAGAAGAATTTCCAAGATTGGGGCCAAATTCCACTGAATCAATGAACTTCTACCAGATCAAATCATCTCTTGTAATTTAAGAGGGCCGAATATTTGAGTCTCTACTATACCCTAAGAGACAAGAAAACACTTGTTCCCCCGGCTTAGAGCTCGGTCGATGTTTGCAATTATGCTTTCGTTTTGTGAGCATTTTGACTAGCATGAAGCTAAACTAAATCTCCTAGTCTAACCTAACGTAACTGATTATCAGCATATTATTAAATCAAAATACTCTGATCCTTATTTGGGTCATTTACTAATCACAAATAGCGATTCAATTAAGTTTCTATAATAATTGAAGGTCCTCATAAATACCATTGTCTCATTTGTTTGATGTTGCTTAACCGGAACCCAAGGATAGCGAGAAAACACACTGAAAACAAGGCATTGATCTTAGAAACAATCCGAGCCTATGGAACACTGGGTTCAAGAGGCGGAGCCACCACGTTGAATGTGATGTATGAGGTGTATCTCTCATACGACCAAGCTCAGCACTATTTGAAAGAGTTATTTCAAGGTCGGATGATAGTACATGATGTGGGTACAAAAAAATACAGGGTTACTGAAAAAGGCATTCAATATTTGACAGCATATTATGATCTAGACAATATCGTCAATAACTGACAATCTGACGAAATGGAGCAGAGCAAAGTAACTTGTGTTCCTTTCAAAGAGAACTTGCTTAACTGAGGAAAGACCATCAGTTAATTAGACGATCCCCCCCTGAGAGAAAATGTCTCGAACACACAATCTGGCTTCATATTTGATCGATAGCACCACCTATATTGTAGCTCCTATTGGCGACCCTTTCATCCTCTCCTTGGCAGGAGTAATGTGGAAATGG
>DASSCH010000223.1:0-2085 GCA_035697905.1 Nitrososphaeraceae archaeon | reverse complement strand
CTTTTGAAACTCTTTTGGGATGTCCTCAAGTGCTACTCTCGAAGATCTACCCAGATATTTAACAATCTCTTGTCTTACTCTTCCATTCTTGTTATTCCATACGTTCCTTACAAGATAAGCATATGAATGGCCTTTCACTTTTTTATCTCTGATAAATACCAAACTTATACACTTGATCCCCTAATAAAGAACGCAGCGACTGATCGACAATGCGAAGTTGTCGGCGTTCGTAAGCAAATGACTTTTCCATGCTTAAACATTTTTAACATATACTAAAGACAGTGAACTCGTATCTTGTGAAACAGATTGTGAGATGAGGCAATAACCAAACCTGCTATTGCTGCGCCTATGCAATTTCGAATTGTCATGACATATCCTGGTGGTGATGCAAGAACTGATGTCCCAAATATCAGATAGTAATTATCAAGGAGCCAAAATGTCAATGTAATCCATCCAATAATCCCAGCTATTATCGACCCTAGTCTGGCACCTTTATGTATAAAGAATATCGAAAAAGATATACCAAAATACCAAAGGCCTGCCAATACCACCCAAATGGGTTGAAAGATTTCTATCCTCGCATCCAAAAAGTAGTACGTCAATCCTATAATTGCCATGGCGATAGTAGAGGCAAATAATATTCGTTTATTCAAACATGAAGAAGTCCGCTCTTTTTTGATAATACTCTCATTTTCGTTCTGCTCATTTCTTGCTATTTTGATTGAGTTTTCAAAGTTCTTTAAGCGAAGTGGAATGATGTCACCAATAGAATTGTCTTTTACTATTGCCTCATGTCTGAGACTATCGATAAGGGGTCGTGCAAGCGATGCTTTCACAGGTGTTATGAGATCAACCCAATAAGAAGAAAGTCTTGGTGTTAAGAATGGAATGATAATGATTTTAATCGATTTTTTGAGGGTGTTACTATATTGTCTCATCATATCCAAGTAAGAGAGGATCTCTGGTCCACCGATATCGAATGTTTTGGACTTCGTTTCATCCGTTTCTATAGATCTGGCCAGATATTCGACTACGTCACCAACCGCAATGGGTTGACATTTTGTCAATACCCATTTTGGACATACCATCAAAGGTAACCTTTCTACAAGATATTGCAACATTTGAAAAGATCCACCCCCTTGTCCTAAAATGACAGCTGCTCTAAATATTGTAACAGCAGCATTAGATTTTTTTAGAATTTCACCTACCTGTTTTCTACTTTGCATATGTTTGGATAATTCCTGTTCGGGGGCATATGTTAAGCCCCCAAGATAAATAACTCTCGAAACTCCGGCTTCATTCACTGCCCGAGCAAAATTTTCTGCAGCAACTCTATCGCGCTCAGCAAATTTTTTCCATTCCTTTGACGATCCTTCCATCGAGTGTATAAGATAAAAGGCAACATCAACACCAATTAATGCCTTTACTAATTCAGCATAGTTTTGAACATCAGCTTGCACAAATTCCAAATTATCTCTGTCATTCTGAAAATAGCTTGAAAGTGATTGTACTTTTCTTGTCATACATCTTATACTCCAGTTCGTTGTGCTAGATGAGTTCAACAACCTTCTAACAAGCCTGCGGCCAATAAACCCACTTGCTCCAGTGACTAGGATCCTAATTTTCTTTTGCTTGTTTCTATCGATACTGTTATCAGTACCCATATCGAGTCGGTTCGGTCTCAAGTCGTTTGAATCCATCTCATTCATTAGAAGTTTCAACGTAGCCATCTTGCGCTCGTATTTTGAATTAGAGGGGAGAATCGACTAATTCCCCTTAATTCTGATGTCCATAAGCTTACACGTTGAGAGCTTTACTCCTGTCATTCTTCCTGCCAGTAATCCAAAGATAGCGCCATAGACTAGATGGAATAGTAATGATGCTCCCAATACGAAATAATACAGTCCAGCAAAGTGATTTGCTATGGAATGTGCATAGGTATTAGCCTCTGTGATCATGAATGTATCTAGTTTAGGTTGAATTCCAAATGTTGCTAACGGAGCGAACAATACTGCCCATAAAGATATCCCAAGCAGTAACCCAAAAGATACTCCCCTTTTCATGTTGTATGGAATAAGTTTTCGC
>DASSCH010000222.1:0-6126 GCA_035697905.1 Nitrososphaeraceae archaeon | reverse complement strand
ATAAAAGGTCGTGTGCAAGCTATATGTCCAAGTAAGTTTATAATGTCATCGAGCAGAATTATCAAAATGACCCTCACCTTAGTAGGAAAGAGAAGAATCCTACTTAGTGCCATCATGGTGATGACTATTATTATTGCTAGTTTCTCCCTCATTAATTTAGTACCGCCAACAAAATATGGATATGCTCAAACGACCCAGGAAAACGGTCCTTACGTAGGCGTAGATATGCGAGGATTGCATACAGCTATTTCTCAGTCAAAGAGCCAATCCTCAGAAATGACAAAGGCATCTTTTCCCCACAACTACTATGAGGATAGCTTTCGCATCATCTCTGATGCCGGAATGAATCATGTCAGATACACCCTATACTGGGAAGGTTATGTCGTTGATCCTGATGCGTTTATCAATGAACTTAGGACAGTCGCAAGTACTGCTGACAAGTACGGTATTAATGTACTTTATGATAACCACCAGTTTCATACATCTTCTTATCTGAATCCGCAGCGAGGCAATGGATTTCCATTCTTTCTCTTCGAAGGAAGCAGCACTTCTCCGGCATATTCATACGGTAGTGGTGGGTCGGCCAAATATGAGAGTGCAAAAACATGGTGGACGAACTGGTGGAACAGACAAGTTTCAGACGCTAATGGCACAGATGGCTGGACACTCATGTCAGACTTCCTGAAAAAGATCGTGAATACCGTAGATGGATATGAAAGCACATTGGGATATGAAATACTTAGCGAACCTCAAGTTCATAGTTCAGATCAGTGGACCAAGATTGGTGCATTTAATAATTTCATGGTAAATGAACTCAGAAAATTTACTGACAAAACTATAGCCTACAGTATGAATATACCTGTCGACTTGAAAAGTCCTATAGGAGTCAATCCAGAAAATCTGGCCCTTATGGCTCCCGAAAACAAAACAAATGTGGTTTTCAAAATAAGCCTCTACGGCTTGCCAACACCTAATTCTTATCAGGGGGACAGACTTGCTGTATTTGTCGAGACATCGCGTCTTGCGCAAGTTCCGCTTTACATAGGTGAATGGAACAATGTTAAAAGAGAGCAGACCATAAATGAGGAGGGAGAAGTAGTCTTTCAGATTAATCCCCAACTTAGTGACATAGACCAGGCTGAAGCAGATCTAATTGTTGAGACTTTTAAGGACATTGATGCATGGGGTATGGCTTACTGGCAGTGGCGTGTAGGAACTCATCAGGTAGAAAATTACAATCTCATTAACGTCACCTTGGGAACTGGAGAAATAGAGACTACAAAATATTTTGACATCTTAACTGATGCATATCTACAGAATTTCGGCAATTTATCATCGATTAGTGCATAAAAGATTTAAACAAGAGGATAAGACAAGTACGAACGAACAAATCTGAACGCTGCAAAATGTTCCTAAATCGAGAACTACCCTTCTATGACCATGCAGGATTTATCTTATAATGCTTGGCTTTGGGTCATCTTTCTTTCTTGAATAGCTGGGTAAATATTCTGTACAGGGTATGAGTGGCTAGGGCTCCTTCTCTATAGTCACTCAGCCTCGCGGAGACTTCGACCAGGTCTAGGCCAATCAACCCCGCACTTTTGTCAATGCTTTTCAAAATTAATATCACCTGAAATGGATCTAGTCCGAAGGGTTCAGGAGTACCAGTACAAGGGACATAGGGAAGATCGTAAACGTCAATATCAAAAGTGATGTATATTTTTCTGTTTCGTGTGGCCTTGTTGAGATGCAATAGTAGCGGTTTCATATCCTCATGGATACTCCAAGCGTCGAAGGTGGTAACCCCATTTTGTTCAGCAGTCCTATTTTCTTCGTAATCGCCTTGACGTATGCCTATTTGGATAATGTCTTCCCCTGGTATATGACCCTCCTTAATTAAATGATAAAAGGGCGTTGTATGACACATTCTCATATTGTCATACTGTTTTTTCATATCTCTATGTGCATCAAAATGAATTACCAAAGGTCTTTCATCTGCAAGTGATTTAATTGAATAGTAAGAAAGTGTGTGTTCTCCCCCGATTATAACAGGAATCTTTTGTGCATCATAATATATTGCATGAGAAATCTTTGGAACACTTCGATCGAGAAAAGACGTTACGGAGTCTATGGAGAATGTTGGCCAATGGTCCCTCTTTACATTGTTACGAATATAGCCATTCTTATTGTAGTGAGAAGATTCAGAAATGCTGTCATTTAACCCTGCCGATGCATGATTAGGGAGGATCAGATCGCCGAGGTCATAGATCTTAAGGGTCGAGATATCTACGCCTTCCTCAAAAACTAAGGTTTCTATCTGCCTTGATGACGTGGCTCTAATAGCTTCGGGTCCCCTTCCAGTCCCAGTGCCAAAGGTTGTTGTAATTTCAAGAGGAATACCAAATAAGACAATACCTGATTGTTGAAAAGTAATTTTTTCAGGGATATCTGCAAAACCAATTTTAGCGTTAGTTTTTTCTGGAACTAAAAATGACGATGCAATGGACCCGAGAATGTCTCTCACTAATCATCATTACAAGTCATAGAAATTATTAGTTGTTCCGGCTGACAGAAACTAGGCTTTTTCTATTTGGAATGAAAAATATTGACGACGTAGTTCCAAGGAACCTGATGTTGCAAAATAACCTTATAGAACTTGCCAGATCGGCTAGACATTTCACTTGAGGCACTTTAGATAAGACAAGGACAAGTTTGAGAAGAAATAACTTCTCTAGTTATCTACTCCAAAACAACTCATCAAGGTTTGACTGGCGAGGTTTACCAAGCAGAGACTTGAAATTAAAGCTTAAAGAAGAGAGCACTTGATCAAAGGTTGCTTCCATAGTCTCTAGATATTTCTCCGTATCGATCTCCTCTGGCCTTGCATAGCCGACTGGCTTTACTCCATCTGTAGTCTTAGTCTTGATGTACGATATGATATCCCCTGCCCTAACTTCCTTGCCTTCCCCTGCCAATAATTTTGCAGCTTTGATGTGCTGAGGCAACCCCTTGAATCCCGCCATAGAGTTACCGTCTACGCCGTCCAATGACCTGCCAGTAGATGCTGCATTAGGGGTTTTTTTCCCATATTTGCTAGGTGATTTATTAACCATAACATTAAAACTCAAATCCTCCTGCGAAATCTTACGAAGCTCTAGATTTCGAGCGTTTTCTTGAATAATGTTTTTAATTTTTTCCTTGGCTGTTTCGAAGTCCTGCTCAGAGTTTACTCGGCTTAGAATTGTCAGAATATTGTAAAAGGCATTTCTAATAAAGGGAGGGGTATGGGATTTCTTACCCGTCAGGCCCTTTACATCAACTGTACCATCGGAGAGTACGCCCAGATAGTTTTTCTTGAGCTCACTGAAAACAATGTATCTGTAATGCTTGTCGATTTCAAGGTCCACTCCTAGGTTTGTTCTGGCCCATGATGAGAGCTCATCTACACTCTTAGGAGAAGGATTCCGCAGAAAAAGAGAATCAGTGTCACCATAAATAACCTGGATTCCAGTCTCTTTGCACTTTTCAATTGTTTTCATTGTAGTGGTGCGCCCAATTGCGGCTGTAGCATCTGCTACAGGAAGACAATAAAGCGGAAAGATTTCAGCCCCCATTACACCATAGCTTGCATTAAGGATAACTTTGATTGCTTGGCTAACAACATTGTACAGCTGTCTTTCCTCAACAGTTAAGGCGCTGTCTTTGGACAAAAATTTGTAATAATTTACACGCAGATCTCTTAGTGACCCTATTAGAAGTGACGTAACACCTCTTTTTTCTTTGCATATCCAATGAGAGGTCTCAGCTATACGTGCGGGATTGTTCCTGCATGAGGCATGTGTGCAATTTACAGTTTCGTACGAAAGATTGTGCACCTTAATGATGCTTGGATATAGACTTGCAAAATCAACTACGATTACATTGAAATGAATACCCAATGTTGGTTCGACTACCAGGCCGCCTCGATACTTCTTCTCCTTTATTATAGCAGTGGTGGAGGCGCTTCCTTTGTTTTGTAACTCATTTCGTCGAGGAATGATCGCATTTAGATGGCGGTGTTCGAAAAACATCATGCCCCTTATCCATTGATTTACACCAAACCGAGCAATATCCTCAATGGACAATCTACCTATTCGAGCAATAACAACTAAAAGCTTCATGAGCAAACCACCATTAAAGCTTGTCAATCTGTAAGTCAAGTCTGCGTCCTTCATACAGTATTGGGCCAACAATTCAATAGAAAGGTCACTAATATCACCCTCAAATTCATATTTGCTGTCATTTAGGAGGGCTTCACAAATAGCACTAAGTGTATGTTCTGAGTATTTGTGACTGAAAGCATAAATCTGAATGGACCTATTCTGAAAAGTTCTAAAGAGATCTATGTGAATACCATTTTTGACTTGGACGGGTTCAGCTTGAACCCCTCTTTTAACAAAACTTTCCCTCTTGATGATGATAGGAACGTCCTCCTTTGAGATCGCTCGATGATTGACCGTGTCTATTGCTGGGTCTTGCGCCCTAGCATATAGATAGGGCAAGTCAAAATCATCTCCATTATATGTAATTATAATGGGATAGGAATTCATTATTCTGAAGGTTTCCAGTAACAAGTCTTTTTCTGTTCTAAACCTTTCGGCCTCGGGTATTAGGTGGTCGGTTTTTCCATTTCCATTTCCATTTCCATTTTCCTGTTCTGGCTTGGAGTCTAAGAGCAGCACTTTTTTAAAGCCGTCGCTTCCGGAGAAACCAACAGCAATAACTCGCCTGTTATGCTCCCTTGCATTGGGCATTCTACCTTCTTCAGATTCAACCTCAATGTCTATTGATACACGTTTCATGTCAGGGATAGGTTGATTCAATAAATTTGCCCAATCCTCGATATATTTTCTATATTGTCCAGATCCAACCTGACCCGCCTCGGGTGCCAATTTGTTCCATATTAGCTTGTCGAGTTCTTCTTGAACCTTGCTTGAGATTGGATGTTCGTAAGGTAGGATCGAGTCACCCCTTCTAATGTAATATGCGCCTGGTATGAGTTTTGCATCATACAAGTAATTTTCATGATATCTTATGTCCGCCTCCCAGGAGGTTACTTTTTCTCTAAAGCTGTTTTGTGTTCCTCCAATTGAAAGAGGGTCAGGGGCAAGGACTTTTAAGACTTGGATTTCTTTGTCGGAAATAAGATCCATTTTTGTCTCTTTTTCAAGTGAATATTTTCTATCTTTCTGAACGACTTTCCTTGCCTCGTCCTGATATTCCATTTTTGTATAGCAGTAAGGTTGGTGATTCGTTCTATCACGCCAATAGAAAATGCTTTGATTTTCCTCATTATAGAATTTCAGGTAGACTTTTTGTTCGTCTCCAGAATATACTGCTGTAAGAAGCATTGCTGGCCTGTTTTCAGGTAGCTCCCTTGCAGAAGAGGTAAATATCTTCCTGCTCTCAGAAATGGTTTTTTTTCCATTCATTTGGGAGGAGGGTAGAGAGAATGTTGAATATGAGCTCCATGATACGGAGGACATGACTATAACACTCCTTTCTTAAGTTTGCGCAACGTATAAATGCTTATACAAAACTTCTGTAGAGCTTAAAAAATATTATGTCCGGTATTAACTGCCCTTGAAGGTGTTAGACCTACTAAAGTTTGTCCTTATATCCACGTAGCCGATTCCTCGATTATCATGCAGAGCATTGTATGGAAATATACTTTGATCTATTCGGGCTATGTTGTCTTTAATCCGGGGACCTGTTGAAAAGGTCTTCAGCAAATCTTAGATTTTCAATTTTTGCATTCTTGGTGGGTAAAAAGTTGTAAAAGCACATAAGAATAAATATATCGGTTTCAATTTCACCTTTGAAATAATACTTTTTGATATTCAACATCTTTTTGAAGAACATCGTCCAATATCCGGAAAAATGAGGAACCCAACGATAGCCGACCAGCGTAATTCCGTTTCTGTTTGAACTGTGTTTTGAGTATAATTCTTATTTCGATTTTTCAGTGTTTCATCTTAAATATAGTGACAAATTGGATTACGCTATTTATGTCATGCTTCAGACCATGGGCATGCACCTTTGTTCCTCCAAAGTGGTGATATAAAGATCCGTACTTTCCAATAGCAG
>DASSCH010000221.1:0-11115 GCA_035697905.1 Nitrososphaeraceae archaeon | reverse complement strand
AATCTTGATGAAAACGGTGCCTTTCAAGCGGTTGCTTCTATATTTCATTAACGCATATCTGTCTAGAATTAGGGCTGGGAAAGATATATCTTATATAAATGTTAAAGCACTAATAATATCAGAATGACATACCCTAAGGGCACAACAAGACCAAATTACACGACTGGCACAAGTGACACGGCTAGCACTACCGATACGACTAATGAAACAATTGAAGCTGAGGCAGTAGCTGAAGCAGTAGCAGAAACGGAAACAGAAGAAGCAGCGGCAGCCACATCGGACACAACTACAACGACTACAACCTCAACTATTGATCCAAATATTCAACGAAAAATCGACTCAATAAAGAACGTCGCAAGCACAATAAGAGATGTATCGGCAAGTATTAGGGATACAGTACGAGCTTTACGTGAGACAGGAGCGATTGACGAGTTGATTGCAGCTGTTCATGAAGCTACTATCACAATGAGAGATACTACCATAGAGATAAGTAAAATATCTAGAGATCTGAAGGAGAGGGGAATGATCAAGGATACTGCCAAGACATTAGACGAAACCGTTGCAGCAGCAAATGAAGCAGCCGAATCATTCAGACAAACGGTAGAAGATATGAAAGAGGCAGCTCCGCAGACAGCTGAAGTCATAAAGAAAGCTAGAGAGCGTGTAAAGACCAAGAAAGCTAATAGATAAAACCAACTAAGCTAGATATCGCAATATTCAATTCTAGCGAATAATTTTTTTTATGCTGTTCACTACGCCTGCATTAGTGAACTCGTATCGGCTCCAAATATCCACAGCTAATGATTATGCATCCCTTGTACCTTCAGAAACGAAACTAGACGTTATTAACTCCCTTCATTATGTTCCATGTTATAGGATTCTTGTTGATTTCGTCCTCTACGATGAAGGTATCTTTTAGCTTGGGGGCTACTTCGCGTCGTGTGCGCTGCTTAATCACAAGATTTTTTACCTTAACTCTTCTATGTTCTACTTAGCAGAATTGCCACATGAATAAGAATATCGATATTCCTGAGAAGGAAAGAGCGATAGTACTTCAAGGAGGGGGATCTCTTGGTGCGTATGAAGCTGGAGCGTATAAGGCGCTTTACGAACGTCTCTCTGAAAGAGACACCGGGGAAGGAAATAAAGGAAGGTCTACTTTTGATATAGTTGCAGGCACTTCAATCGGGGCGATTAACGCTGCAGTCCTTGTAAGTTACGTCGTGGAGAATCATACTTACGAGGGGTCAGCTGAGAGACTTGTTGATTTCTGGAATTACCTGTCCAAGGAATCAATGGTAGATACTAATCCCTTTTTTAAACCCTGGTGGGATTATTGGCATGCGATCAACAGAGAGGTTGCTACTGGAGAAGCAGCAAGAAGATATTTTTCAGCTAAGGAGTTTGCAATATTTGGAGCACCAAACGTTTTTTATCCTCATCGACCTACTCGTGACGGTAAATTTTATGATTTCGAGAACACCTGGTATCGTTATAGTAATGAACCTCTAAGACGGAGTCTAGAACGGTTTGCAAAATTTCCAATAGCTACTACTAAGGAAGACAACCAGCCAAGACTCTTACTGGTGGCAGTCGACGTAGCAGATGGTATCCCTGTTACGTTCGATAGTTATCCAAAAATGGATGGAACCCGAAAAACAGAATATGGAAGATTTCTCAGCGACAAAGATAAGGAGATTGGATTTGAACATGTCGTTCATTATGACAATGGGATCACATCTGATCAAGTCATGGCAAGCGGATCATATCCAGTCAATTTTGATTTTGCTAAAATAGAAGTAGAAAGCTATTCTCCCGAACCGACTAGCAGTCGACAGGTTGACCTTGAGACACATAGTACTGTGAACGCCAGCGGTTACAGGAAAGGTATGCGTTATTTTTGGGATGGAGGACTTATGACCAATACTCCGCTAATGCAGTTGGTTTTATTGCATAGGCAATATTGGTATAAGGTAAGAGGATTAAAAGATAGCGTTCCTCGATTAGGTATCTGCGTGATAAATTTACATCCTAAAGAACAGGCAGAGATTCCAACTGATAGGGACGGTGTTATCAATAGGAATAATGATATAACTTTTTCAGATAGGACGCAGCAAGAGGAGGTGATGCTCTTGTTAATATCTGATTTTGTCGATCTGACAAGGGAGCTATTAAAGGTCGCAGAGGAAAGAGGGGTGGACAAAAACTTTCTAGCCGAGCTCTTGAACCAGAAAACAAATTTCCATGGTCAGTTCTTGAAGCCAAGACGATTCCAAGATATTCTTGAAGGACGGTTTCAGATAGATGAAATAATACGTGTAAACAGGAAGAATGATCTTGACACTATTTCTAACAAGACATTTGATTTCTCCTCGGAGACCATAAAGCTATTGCTTGAACGAGGATATAATGACGCTCTTGATGGATTTGAAGAATATAGGCGAAATCAGCCTGATAAAACAGCTGATAAGAAGTAATAGGCATTTCTAATAATAATCCATTCGGAGGGCCTGAGAACAAAATTCGTATATTGGCATGATATTTTGACTGTGAGACAGATTGCATTACCAATCGAATGATTTTATAAGAAAACGAATTCGGCAGATTCTGATGGGTAGACAACATTGGGATTCATTGTTGTCCAGAGCGTGGTGAAAACACCTCTTTAAAGGAGCTATTCAAATATCTCTTTTATTCGTATTCGATTCCTCCTTCGCACCTATCTCTATTTCTTTTGAGAGGGACCAACTTAGCAATATCCTTAGAACCACTATCAATGCGAGCACCGCAGTTTCTTCTAGCGTCGGATCTAAAATAGTTTGGAGTAGATCAGCGGCGATCAAGAAATCTAGTGCGATAAGAAGGCCCCTTAACATCCTTGCAACAATATTACGAACATATACCTGTCGCTGATCCTTTCTTAATTTAGAAAGAAGCAACCTGACCAAATTAGCTATCGAAATAATAACTATCGCAGACACAAGAATTCCAACAATTATTTCGATAATGATGACAATGTATTCAATGATTATATGATAAAGTTCAGGGGTTTCCACCAAGCTCTAAGGACCTACCTTATAGTGTGCATACTTATACTTTTGTTATATCTTGTTTTGACATCATAACTAGGAGTAGATCACTATATTTTGTTCAACATGCTTATTTGGATTAAATTTCAATCATTGCTAAGCGGATGGGTTATCAGTGGATTTAATCTACTTCTTGGTAAGGTATTATTTGAGCCAGACTTAAAGCACAAGCCATAAGTAATCCGATGACGTTATCCAATGTATAAGTGAGCAATGTGAATGTCTTGGAATGATATGTACAACCAGTATGTAAAAAATTATGAGAGCATGAATGAATTCTACAACGACTATGTCAACAAAATGAAAAAGCTTAACGAGTTATTCGAAGAAGCGTCACGAAACATTAGTAAAATGAATGATCTGTATCGGGATTTGGTTAAAGTCAACGAAAACATGTACAATCTGTACACTCAGTATCTCAATCATTTCCAGAAATTGAATCAACAGTGGATGGAAACTGTATGGGGTCCTTTTTTAGCAAAAGTACAAGTGCAAGGGAAGGAAGAGGTAAAGACAACAACGGAAGAAAAGAAGGCATAGGATTACCGAGAGCAGGACAAAAACTAGGACGCAACTCGAAGAAGCAAGAAAAAGCAAAAAAACAAAGTAGGAACCCTCGAAGGTAATTAGACGAAAAAAGACGTGATACTAACAGTCAGGGTTACACGACCCGGCGAATGTTGCGGTAATGATTTAGTGGTAGTATCTCCTAGGTTTGCTCAAGAATGTATTTCAAGAGAGCTGCATACCGAATTCACAATTAAACCAGATTCTTCGCCTACATGTGTACTCACGAAACAACGTAATATCAATACCGGCATTTTTTTCTATAAATCCGCAAGTGCAGACAGGTTATGGACCTAGAATATACATGAAAAATACTAAATCTTCCAGATATCCTGATATGTGTAATTATATTGTAACACAAAGCTGCCCATGTACCTACCTGGATAATGCTCAGGGTATATTATTGGTAACATAAGGGTTAAGGTACAAACACAAACACTATTGTTCTGTAAAAGGGACTATATACGTAAACAAACAACCAACTAACCTCTAATAGCACCCAATGTTAACCCTCTGACCATATTTTTTTGAAAACTCAGCATTAACACAAGTACAGGAATTATAGCAATCGTAATTCCAGCACTTAGATATCCCCAATCTATCCTATATAATGAAATGAATTGGTACAATGCAACCTGAAATACTGTCGAATCAGGATGATTTGCAAGTACCACAGCCAAAATGAATTCATTCCATGCAAATCTAAAGGAAAGAACTGCTGCGATAGCAAATCCTGGCATCGATAGAGGGACGGTGATTCTACGCAATACACCTAACCTCGAGCATCCGTCTAGAAGAGCACTCTCCTCAAGATCTCTGGGTATAGTCTCAAAATAGCTCTTTAGCAACAGTATGTTCAAAGGGATAATGAGTATTTGAAAGGTCAACATCAATGCGAATAAGGAATTAAGCAAGCCTAAATCTGCCAGCATTATATAAAGGGGTACTATGTTAATAACAACGGGAATCATAAAGAGCCCTAGAATAATACTTATGATCAGGTTTTTACCCTTGAATTCAAATCGTGCAAAAGCATAGCCTCCTAGTGCGCTGACTGTCACACTTAAAATCGTACTTCCTATGCTTACGATAAAACTATTTGATAGACTCTTTACTAAGGTAGGATCAGTCAGAACGAAAACAAAATTCTCAATAGTAGGGTCTTCTGGAATTAACTTAGGGGGAAAACTCATTGCCTCTTGATTTTGCTTCAATGATGTCGAAAAAATCCATACTATTGGAGAAAAAGTAATAAAAAGAAAAATAGCTATTAGACCATAAAGCACCAATCTCTCGCCTAAACTTGATCCTCCGCTTTCGTAATTAGGTTTGTCAGCTGACCTGAAATATCGAGTAAATCTGTGATTTCCGTTCTTGCTTTCTTCTTGTCTCATTTCAGGGTGCTCAGTATTTTATCTCCTCAAAAATTTTACGTAGATGATTGCCACCGTCAAATTGATCAAGATCAGGATTATACCTGAAGCAGCACCCTTAGATAACAACCCAAATTCAAACGCCTGTCTGTACATATATAGCGATGCTGTGGTACTCGAAAACAAAGGTCCTCCACCAGTCATTACCAATTGTATATCAAAGAGGTTTATTGACCACATAGTGATTAGAATAAGATTAATTATCATAAACGGTTTCAATAATGGCAGTGTAATATGAAAAAGAGAGCGCGTTTTAGACGCACCGTCTATTCGAGCTGCCTCATATAAAGAAGGATTTATTGATAGTAATCCTGCAGTTAGAAACAACAATGTAAATGGAGTACCGTACCACATATTTGCAATTACAAGTGACCATATCACTATATTGGGATCAGAGAGCCATCCAACTGATTCAATACCCATTTGGTTCAGAATGTAATTCAATATACCGAAATTGTCGTCAAGAATGAATTTAAAAGAGAATGCCGCGATAACCGCGGATATTGTCCATGGTATTATTAGAATTGCTCTATATATACCTGAACCACGAATCTGCTGATTCAAGACAATTGCCATCAACATCCCCACGCCAAACTGCAACGCCACAGATCCTCCAACAAACATTAAAGTTAATTTTAGTGAAGTGTAGAAATTTGGATCCTTAAAAAGCGTAACGAAGTTTTCAGGCCCTACGTATTCCCAATCCTTGAGCAGTGTGGTAAGACTTACATCATGTAGTGCGATGTAAATATTCCATGATAACGGAAAAATAAGAAATACAAGAAGTATAGCAAATGATGGTGCGAGAAAAAGATATGGCTGTAACTTAGATACTTGAGCCATATTTGACATTCAATAAATATTGATTTTCCGGTGCTACTACACCATTATCTGTAGCCTTTTCTTGAGATAGCCACGATCTGGTGATTGTTACAAGTTGCTTGGGAGGGTATGCTTTTACCAGCCAAGGACTTCAGCTGATTTGATGGCGCTCTCCTGCAATGCCTGACCTGGATCCTTGCCGCCAAAGTAAATTCCATCTATCGCTTCACGAATGTTATCAGCTATCTGCGGATATTCTGGTATGTTTGGTCTGCTATGCCCAATTGGGATCATGGAAATCATATCTGAGTAGTATGGTATTGTAGCATTAAGGCTTTGAGAATAGGATCCTTCAGCAATTGGTAATTGCGTAGGTAGGTAGCCTTCTTTTTCGAGCATAGGTGCTAGGACTTCGGGATCCACTAATAATGTAAGTAATTCCCAAGAGAGTTGCTTATTCTGAGACGTTTCAGGAATGCTTAAAATCCATCCACCCATCATGGTGGCAGACTTATTTCCTTCAGTTGGAACTGGAAACATTGGTATCATACCCACACTCTGGTTGAAACTAGCCCATTGCTCACGAGGGAAGGTGCCCAACAACCAAGAACCTTCTAACATCATAGCAAACTTCTTGTCAGCAAACTCTTGGCCCCAAAAATGATTGACCTGTGGCTTGATGCCTGCGTCTACCTGCCTCTTAATGAATTCTAATGATTGAGCTCCCTCAGTACTGTTGTACGCTGGGAACCAATAGGTTCCCTTAGTAGGATGTCCACTCCTTTGCTCCAGAATATCTCCCCCTAACATCCATAGGTAGGGGTACCACATGTCCGGCGAGTGACTTGCACCTACTAGATGAGCTCCCTGAATTCCCAGTTGACCTAGGGCATCATTAAGCTTCTGGGCTGCTGACAGATATCCGTCCCATGTCCCGAGAGTACTTGGATCAACATTAGCATCTTCCAAAAGATCCTTCCAGTACCACAATGCTCGTACATCAGTCCATGCCCATATACCATAGATCTTGTCCTCATACTTTCCTCCTTCCCAGTTGACGGGGTACCAATCAGCCTCTCTTCCCCAAGAAGTCGCATTCTGAGTAAGATCGGTCAGAAAACCCCCTTCAGCAAATTCCCCTAGCCATATTTGGTCTACTGAAATTAGGTCGATCGGTGTTCTTCCAGCCATCGAAGTGAGGATCTGTGTGCGGGTTGCATCGTATGGGAGGACCCTGTAATCTATATTTATATCCATATCGGGATGATTTTCATTAAGTTTCTTCGTGGCATTATCAAACAGAACGTCCCACCTCTCTTTAGGTTCAGCCACAATGGCAGTGAGAGTTACTTGTTCCTTCTGGGCATCTAAGGAATTAACTGAACCTGCAAAAATTACGGTAATTAAGAAGGCCGAACTAAGTATAAACACCATTTTCTTATTTATATATAAAATATTCATTAGAAACAACAAAGACGTGTCATCTTTTTAAATGTTGTTGTCAAGCGAATGGTTGTCCATAGATCATACTTCATCTAAAAAATACATTATAGGTATTTATCCCATCTATCGTATGTTCAACGATCATAACGTGACCACTTAGCAATTCGAATAAGATATTGATTTAATAAATTAGAATTTATTTTTTCCTAGAGAAATGGTAACAAAATTCCTAGAACATCAATGTACCAAAATTGAACTGTTAGTAGTCTCAAAAATAGGTACAAGATTAAATGGCAGGATCTAGATTTGATTTAGATTGGCGCACCTAAGCGGAATTGATTGGCATGGACTTATTGCCTTCATGCACAATAGATGGGGAGGCCAAACCCCCGTGGGTTAACCTACATATGCAATCCTTTTCACATAGAAAAATTACTTCGGATCGAGAACAGAATTTGTCGTACTCAGTTAATCAAATACTAATAAGTGCGATACTCAATCTGTACCGTCCTGGGAAGGGCGAACACATCTATCCATGTCTACTAGTGTAAGGATTGAGAATTTAACCAAGAACTACGGAAAGGTTAATGCTCTTGATAACTTTTCGTTAAAAATTGATCCTGGTGAATTTATGGTTTTACTTGGCCCTTCAGGGTGTGGAAAGACTACCGCAGTTAGATGTATAGCAGGCCTTAGCGATCCAAGCAGCGGGACCATTCACATAGGAGATCAATTAGTCAACGGTTTACCTCCAAGAGACAGAGATATTGCCATGGTGTTTCAAAACTATGCTCTATATCCCCATATGTCAGTATATGACAATATAGCATTTCCCTTGAAGATGCGAAAGGAATCTAAGGGAAATATACAGGAAAAAGTAGAAAAGATTTGCAAGCTTTTAGAAATCTCACAGTTGATCGATCGTAAGCCGAAGGAGCTTAGCGGAGGACAGATGCAGAGAGTTGCATTGGGAAGAGCACTGGTTCGAGAACCCAAGGTTTTCCTAATGGACGAACCTCTCAGCAATCTTGACGCAAAGATGCGTTCTTACATGAGAACAGAAATAAAAAAACTGCAAAGGAAAGTGGGGATCACTACTATTTACATTACACATGATCAGATCGAGGCAATGAGTATGGCCGATAGAATTGCAGTCATGAATCACGGATTAATCCAGCAGGTAGGCACACCCCAAGAAGTGTACACCAAACCATCAAATACTTTCGTGGCAGGATTCATAGGGAGTCCACCAATGAATTTTCTAGAATGTGTAGTAAGTTGTAGCAATTCACATTTGCTTTTTGAAATCTCAGATACTTTGGTTAGCTCAGAATCCAGTCCCTTAAGAAATGTTTTTAATCAATTGTACGGAAAGGAAGAGTCACCTGCGAAGGTAACTCTCGGGATCAGACCACGCGATATTAATATTGGAAATATTGGAAGCGATCATCCACATTCAGATTTGACTATTGTGTGCATTTTGTCTTTTGTCGAAATGTTAGGCGATGATACAGTTTTGGAAGTGAGTATAGGTAAGAATAGCATGAAAGTACTTACCAATAGCATGATGACTAATACGCGCCAAAACTTGTCAGTTGGCCAACGATTGTCGATAGGGTTATCACATGAGAAGTTACATTTCTTCGACTCTCAAACTGGTACTAGGAGAGAGGGAAAATAAATAATAGGATGGGGGAACTTTATTTTAATTAATATCAATCCGTGTAGTCTCAATTAAGGACTGCTTTCAATAACTCGTCTAAATTAATTATCAACCCTCATTTATTCTGGACTAAAATCTTAATTTTCACAAACCATTTTTAGATTGTGATCGTATTTAAACCGCGGCAATGGATAAACGGCTAATTAACATAGGTCCTTATCTGGAATTAATATATAAATAGATAGAATAGTAGAAAATGAGATCGATTGACGTTGGAAGAGCATAATCATTCCCACTTTCGTAACGGAGAAGTAAAAATAAAAATTAACCAAAAGAATACAATTGAAGGTGATTTAATACTTCCCACCTCAGGTACCAATATAAAAGGTATTGTTATTTTTGCTCATGGAAGTGGCAGCAGTAGACATAGTCCAAGAAGCAAGTACGTTGCACAAGTGTTGAATAATGCTGGTATTGCTACACTCGTAGTTGACCTGCTTACTATAGAGGAGGAGGTCGTGGATAATCTTACGAAAGAACATAGATTCAATATCGAATTGTTGGCTCAAAGATTAGTTTCCTGTACCGACTGGACTTTACAAAATCCCGAATTGAAGCATTTGAAGATTGGATATTTTGGTGCTAGTACAGGAGCTGCAGCTGCATTAGTTGCGGCTGTGGCTCGTCCAAATGTGATAAGTGCGATCGTGTCGCGCGGTGGTAGACCTGACTTGGCTGGTAAAGCGGTATTAGATCAAATTGAAGCGCCTACATTGTTAATAGTGGGAGAAAATGATAATACAGTAATTGAACTTAATCAAAATGCGTTAAGTCTGCTTAGACGTATCGAAAAGAAGAAGAAACTAATCTTAATCCCTAAAGCAACACACTTATTTGAAGAGGAAGGCGCACTAGAAGAAGTTGCTAGACGAGCTAGTGGCTGGTTTGAGTGTTTCTTTCTAGAACCATGAGATTATAAAACCACTATGACCGACATGTCTCAATTTGGATAGGCAAGAATGAGAAGAAGATTCGATAGTTCAACTTGGGGTTAGTCTGAGCTTGAAAAATCGATGAACACAGAAAGGCCTATTCACGTAATTTTTGAGGTCGTTACTGTTTGCACAAACAGTTGTATTACCAATCAGACATTTTGGTAATTAAGTGGATAGGTTATTAGGTAACTACTAATTACCTGCTAAGTCGCATGAATCAATTGACAACTAAATCTATGGGTGTTTGTATCACAACCTAAATTTGAGATGTACCAGCATGAAAATAATATCATTACCTATCACTGCAAACAGGTCATTGTTCAGAGTGCTTTATCCTCTTCTTTGGAAATTCATCCAATGTCTTTGAATTACATCTCAAACAAGCTAACTCCTCTGCTTCTGCAAGATAGGACACATAGTAGCATTTGGAACATTGAAGACGCTTCAAAGTTCCAATTAGCTCGAATGAATGACCATCCTTCATTTTTATGACATGTTGGTGGAGGAGATTACCAATCACAATATCAACTAATCGAGAAATCTCGCTAGTATCGTCATTTCTATATCTTAGGTATGCTTTAATTATTTCTGATGGAAGCATTCTCTGTTCAAATTCTAGTCTCCCTTTATTTGACTCCCTAAAAAAATGATCTCGTAAATACCAATCTAACTCTCTGATTTTCACTTCTGTCATCTCAAGTTCAAATTATGGTAGAATATACAGGTGTAAAATACTTATGTTATCATGGTGACCTAATTCTGATGAACAAGGATTGTTTTACAACTAAACTAACCTCTATCCGTGGTTGTTGCCGATCATTGGAATTGTTGCCATTAAAAGCTGCTATTGTAGTTGCAATGTTAAGTATGTAAATTAATTAATTGTTCCCTGGTTAATATGACTGGTAATACTGTCCCGGGCCGTGCCTTATACCCGGGGACTCCTACGCCCATGGCGATCATAGTACTTTTATTAGCAGCATGCGGAGCAAAGAATTCGGTCACTGCATCATCAAAAAATGTTGTTCCAGATGCGCCTATAGAGTGTGCATAGCTTGACAAGTATATTTTCCCTGCAATTATCCCTGCTTCAAGCTGAGCGA
>DASSCH010000220.1:0-4708 GCA_035697905.1 Nitrososphaeraceae archaeon | reverse complement strand
CCTATAGACCGGATACTCTTCTCCGGATTTAGATGCGCAGCAGACCCCTAATCCTTTGAATATCCATTCATAAATACGCTAGATACTCCTAGTCGCTTGCTACCATCAAACCAACACAATACCAATTATGAGGATCGAGAAAATTTTCTGCAATTCGAAAACCTGAATGCTCAACAATATCTTTCATCTTTTCTAGCGTGAATTTATAGGAATTTTCTGTGTGAATTCGTTCGTTTTCAAAGAATGAAAATGATCTCCCAAGTCTGTTCACATATACTTCATGTGTTTTTTTCGAAATGAGTTTCATTTCTATCCTATGATACTCACTATTGTAAAATGCTAAATGGCGAAAATTGGCCTGACTGAATTGTCCACCTAGCTCGCGATTTATCCTCGATACTAGGTTAAGGTTAAATGCAGCAGTAAACCCTAACCTGTCGTTGTATGCTTCTTCAAGTACTTTAACACCCTTTTGTAGATCAAAACCTAAGAGCAAGAAATCACCGGCTTCCATGTTTGATCTTAAGGAACCCAGAAAATCAATAGCTTCTTGGTATTCAAAATTTCCAATAGTAGATCCTAGGAAAAGTACGAATTTCCTCTCAGGTATTGTTATATTCTTAGCCGAAATATTGCAAGCCTGACGAATCCCCTCCGAATAGTCAGCTGCTATACCGAGAGTATCGAGTCGAGTGAACTCGCGGTTTAGGTTATGTGTCGTTTTCAAGAGAATTTCTTGAGAAACATCAATCGGAAGGTAGAAAACATGCTTTTGCTTTTGAAGTAAGGAAGAAAGTAAAATCCTCGTTTTTGCTGAATTACCACTCCCTAATTCAATAACAGTGACATCATCATCGATAAGTTTGAATATACTTTGTCCGCGACTTTTGAGAATCCCTGTTTCAGTTCTGAATGGGTAATATTCTGGCTGCTCACAGATCCTTTCAAAAAGATTGGACCCTACTTCATCATATAGATACTTTGGCTTGATCCATTTCTTATTGGTCACCTCAGAAAGGCCTTCGATTATATCACTGGCAAAGTGATCGGTTGAGGAGATATCACGCGAAATGAATGGTTGCATTTCTTTTCCTTGTTCGTATAAATAGCAATATTAGGTTCATAAATAAGTTTTGCAAAATAGCATGCTGTTAGTAGCTTATGTCATATTCCGTTGCTTGTAGAACTCAGTCCTTTGATGTAAGCTAGTCCATCCCTTAATGAAGGAAGATAGTCGATCTCTTCCAAGTTTGGTTCAAAACCGATGTACCGTTGATAATTAATTTTATGCAGGGCATTCAAGATTGAGTCAAAATCAATATGCCCAATTCCGGGCATCTTTCGATTGTTGTCTGCAAAATGCATGTGGAACAAGAAATCTCTTGCCAATTCTATTGAACGAAAAAATGAGTCCTCTTCAATATTCATGTGAAAAGTGTCTAACAACAAGCCAAAATTCGGACTGTCTACGGCATTGCAGACATGCAATGCGTCAGCGGTAGTACAGCAATACGGAGTCGCGTATCTGTTTAGAGGCTCAAGCAGAAGAAGGACACCATGGTCTTTGGCGTAATTTGAAAGGCTCCGTAGAAGTGGAATAGCTTTTTCGATTACCCTAAGTTTCTGTTTATGAGAAAGTACTCTATGGCTGAAATCAGGCATCGTGTTGTTAGGATCAGTGAAAAGACAAATGTTGAATTCCTGTCCCCCTAGTTGTCTACAGAGTTCTATACATTGGCATACATATTTCTTGGCACTTTCGACCATTTCGGCATCAACGCTCAGTAAGCGTCTGCACCCCGCCATACTGTTCACGTTTCCCCACATCCCAGTGACCCCTGACACTTTAAGATCATGGGAAGCCAAGGCCTGACTAAAATTTTTCAGGTCCTTATCTGGATTATCTTCACCGATAAACTCAACAGCATCATAGTTTAGTTGCTTTATCACAGGTAGAACGTCGATAAGTGAATTAAATATCTCCTTGAACGAACTCAGGGTAACTGAATATTTCATCGTCCGTGACCTTTTTCAAGTGTACGATTCTATGAGATATGAACCTAATTCTGCAGTCGTTACAGAATCCTTTGTAGAGAGTAAATTTATCCTTTCATCTTTTCTGCTCGTAATGAAGACTGAAGATGTATTTCCACTATCCAATTGCAGGGGCCGTCCATGGGAGCTTCTTACTAGACTTGGGTCTATGGGGATGGATTTCTTGTGATGGTCGAAGAATAGTTCAACGGGATCATAACCTGGCTTTCTATGGATGTCCACGGTAGTAGCAAATGGAGGAGCCTTAGCATGATCATACCACCAGTAGTAGGTAAACCATTTATTTTTTTCTGAGATAGCAATCAGATCGCCACTTTTCGGATGATCTATTTGATATTTGTGCTTCTCAATATTAGTCGATAAAACTTTATCTATTCCAGGGATCATTTCCAAGAACTTCTTGACTTGGTCAATCCGAGCTGGTATTTTCACGTAGACGTGGGCTACTTGATGATCGACCATTGCGAAGGCATCACTATACTCGAAATCGATGTATTCAAAACCACCTATTTGCCTGACTTGCAAAAAGCCTCCATCACGGAGCAGCTGATTCAAATTGACAAATCCATCTACGTCGCTAAATGGATATTCAGACAAGACTACAAAATCTGTGTGATCGGATAGATCTAATTTTGTTACACATTCAATACACTTTCCTATTAGATTATCTGCCTTAACCAGATCCTCTTTTACTTCCTTACTATTTTTTCCAAATCGCTGAGCTGAGTAATCTACGTGAGGAAAATATGTAAAAAGTATTGCGGGTCTTTGCGTCTCGAATGTAACTTCCGTCGCTCCAGCTATCCACTCGCTTGATTTAAACGACGCCAATGGTCCCCAATAACTAGTAAGCTGAAATTCACCCAACTTAGGTCTTAGAACTTCCTCATAAAAACCTGGGGGCCTAGAATAACACCACATAATCATGCCATTTTCAAGATGGATAGGTTTAG
The DNA here is from genome assembly GCA_035697905.1 of Nitrososphaeraceae archaeon. Classification (GTDB taxonomy): domain Archaea; phylum Thermoproteota; class Nitrososphaeria; order Nitrososphaerales; family Nitrososphaeraceae; genus TH5896. The sequence continues at coordinate 1,700 of DASSCH010000220.1, read as the reverse complement.
GAGTTACGACTACGTCGGATTTTGCATAGAGCGTGTTCTGCCAGAATAGAACCGCACTCTTCACACCTCCAGATACGCCGTCACTTAGGAAATCCCAAATCCTATTAGCCTCGACAAGTGAGCTTTCCTGATCCCAAAATGAAACGGTATAGTTAGTTCTATCGTATTTCCCGTTCGAAATTATTCCATGCTCATTCGGGTATTTACCCGTTAACAAACTTGCCTGCACCGTAGAAGTGACTGCAGGGAAAACTGGTGTGACCGGGCAGTATGTACCACGCTCTGCAATTTGTTGAATGTTGGGCAGGTTCTCAGCAAGGACGTTGGACGATTCTAAGCCCACCACATTAAAGACAATTAAATGTTTATGCAAATCTTCTAGACGACCTGTAAAATTTTAGCAAGCGAGACTATTAATATCCTTAGTATGTCCTCCCATATTCCTATCGCTAGCGATATCATTCGTGAAAAATGATAATCACTGATTAGTAACCTAATCATAGCGTTCCAGACCTTCATTTGTATATCCGGACTCCAGACAAACCATTTTATGGGGTTCCTAGACGCCTAATAAACTTCTAATCATTCTTTAACGCAGAATAACACAAGCGTTATCACGCTCAGCACTTTACTCTTGAACTAGTAACGTGACCGTCGCGGTTATTATTAATAAAAAAAGAGGTCGGATGGCGTCTTGTTTATCTACTACAGAATCCAAAAAAAAGGATGGGGCTAATCCATCAGCGTAGCACAGAGTAGGCTACCCATACTTAGCGGATTAGGAGGATCTCCTGATGTTACTTCGGCAACCTGCTGGCCCATGTCCTGGCCACCATTACAATTGGCTACATTTGGTTGGTTTGTATTTACATCAGCTGTGATCGGTGGGGTCAGTAATACGAGGGCTTCATGGTTACCAAGTCCTTCAAATAGACATATTACAGTACCGACTGGAAGTGGTTCACCTGCTGCCTGTTCACGTATTGTTATGTCCCATACTGTCTCATCTGGACATCCAACCTCATCCGGGGGTACAGGGGGCCCATTTTCATCTTGTCCGAATTCCTGAGAAGAGGCTATGGCAACGTCGTTGCGATCACCTTGAATCTGTGAATCGGCGTTCTGACATCCGATATTCAATGGTAATTCTCCATTGCCACACTCATTGATATCTGATTTTGCTTGGTTTTTACTATATGCAAAGGCATTCTCTGTCGTCGACATTGTCGATATTACGGTTGTTGCAAGTAACATTGCTGCTACTGCTGCGATCGTTACTCCTTTTTTGATGTACATACTACTTTCTAATATGCACTTTTCACACTTGCTTAATACAGGTTGAGTGAATTGAGTATCTCAGTTAAATCATATTTATCTTCTTCAAGAAATGTCTAATACTAGAACTGCAGACATTTTTGTGCGTCATCGCGGCGCCTTTCACATAAAACTATAGAAGATAAATCCGATAAGAGTAGTATACTTGGCAAACTTAATGCAGATAAACAAAACGTTCGTGAATTCGGTAGAACTATGAATGTCAAATACCTAACGATAGCAGCTTTGGTATTAATGTCAGTCGCTGCAACAGCATTTGCTTCTACAGGTAATGCATTTGCTTATGATAAGAGCCAAGCAGTGGCACAACTCAATTATTGTAGCAGTAACGGTGTTGCCCCCCTGCCAGAGAACGTTTGGTGTCA
>DASSCH010000219.1:0-3972 GCA_035697905.1 Nitrososphaeraceae archaeon | reverse complement strand
TTATGTGTAGAACACAGACATATTAACATCTTGAACATAACACTTATCAGTAGAAAGTCTTAAAGGACACATCTCATCTCTGAGGCTCATGGACAGACGTAAATTTGGCACCAGATTCTCAATTATTCGTCTTTGTCTTATTATAGGACTAGCAGTTTGTATAACAACAACAACCACTGGTCTTACTGCACAATCATCGGCCCAGAAAGAACAAGTCACACTTACAGCCATCCTTGAAGACCAAGGCGAACCGGAAAGATGGCTAACTTTACTTCAACCTGCAATGCAGGAATTAAGAGCAAGACATACAGATATGGATATTCAGCTTAACCATACAACTTATCCATATGACAAGACTAGGGCTGAGCTATTAACAGCAATGTCTAATCAAACTCATATTGATTTAATCACTGTTGACCCAATCTGGCTCGGCGAGTTTGTCGAAAAAGGATTTTTGACAGATCTCACTAATCGTACTGATAATTGGGAAAGATCTTCTGACTGGTATGAGATGCATTGGGATGGTGGTGCGTATAATGATAAAATCTATGCAATCTGGGCATGGTCTGACATAAGAGGAATGTGGTACTGGAAGGATCTACTAAATGAAGCAGGTGTCGATCCTAATTCGTTAAAGACATGGGATGGATATATTGCCTCTGCAAAGAAGCTCAATGCTGCACTAGAAGGTAAGGGAATAGAAGGAATGCATCTTGTTGCTGCTGGTCATTCTCCAGATATGTCATTCTATCCTTATCTGTGGATGCTTGGAGGCGAGATACTTGAGTGGAAGAGTGGACATCCATCGAGGGGCACTTATTGGTATCCAGCATATAATGGCACAGAAGGAGTCAGGGCTCTAGAATTTATCGACGAGCAGATTAATGCAGATATAAAACCACAGAAGAATCATTTCTGGGGTAAGGAGTTTCTTGATAGAAAGTTTGCGGTCATGTTAGAAGCATTACAGCATCATGTACATTTGAATACTACTGAACAAAAGCAGGATTTCGAAAAGAAAGTGGGTTTCTTACCAATATTTCCTGTACCAAATCAAGGTAATTCAAGTGCAACTATGATGGGAGGATGGTTACTTGCTATTCCTGAGACGTCTAGAAATAAGGACTTGGCATGGGAGTTAATTACGATAATATTAGAACCAAAGATACTTGTCCCTTACTTAGCAAAATATGGAAACCTTCCGACACAGGTGCCCATAGGAGAAGGTCCTTATTCATCAGAACTTAGTAGATCAATCCCATACTATGAGGAATTGATCTCTATGATCCAGATTGGCCGCATCAGGCCTAGCATACCACTGTATCCGGAAATATCTGATCATATTAGACAGGCACTTGACGAAGTTTTCTTTGCTTCAAAGGAGCCTGAACAAGCATTAGATGATGCGGCTGCAAAGTCAGCAAACGTTTTAGGATGGTAAGCTCCATCTTGATAATTGTAAATGTTGAGAACATCTACAAGTAGTAGAAAATCTGTTTCTCCCTCTTCTCTGCCCTTACAATATCAATTGCATCTAGCAAGAGAATCATTTTACTCATAGTAATGTATAGGCTTAAAATTGTTAATTCATACTGCTACATTAATTTATAATGATCGAACAGGATTATGTTCGTGAACGTTCGAAAGTGCCACGATAGTAAAATGACGTTTTGGAAATCGAAAGAAGAAAAAAGGAACTTCAAGATCGACGCGACTATCGCAATAACGATAATTGTTGCTGCGTTAATCGTAACCATATTTTTTCTCTAACTTTTTTTATATTAAGTCGAGGAACAAGAAAACTCCAACTCGAAAAAACTCCCTTGCTATGTCTTCTTAATGCAACTTGTTTCTTTCGTTACGTTAGGCCATCCGTTGATGTCGATAGGAGAAGACAGGATCCCATACGAATACCACGGTGAGACTTGTTAGCGAAAAATCTTTAAAATCGGTTGCTGTTGTTTTAGAATAATGAGAAAAAACATCTACTTGATGATTGTAACCTTTATCATTATCAGTGTGACGATAGTAACGACTACCCTGGAGCAGTTCGAAACATCCTCTTATTATGTTCTTGCATCTCCACAACCAAAAGAGAATGTAACCATCACAGCCCTTACCCAACGACTGGGTAAAGAAGACATGGTGAAGGCGCTATTAAATGATGCTGTTAACAAATTAAGATCCAACCATCCTGACCTTGGCATTAACCTAAGGTATACTGAACTCCATGATCTATCACCTGCCGCTACGAAAGATCAGATGTTAAGGGCTATAACTAATGGCACACATATTGATATTATATCTTTAGACCAAATATGGCTTGGAGAGTTCGCTGAAAAAGGGCTTCTAACAGACATTACAAATTATACTGAAAAATGGGGAAGGACCTCTGAGTGGTATCAATCAAACCTAGATGGTGGTGTCTATGGTGACAAAATATATGGTATTTGGTATGAGACTGACGTAAGGGGAACATGGTATTGGAAGGATTTGTTAAATCAGGCTAATGTGGACCCTGACATGCTAAAGACATGGGACGGATATATTGCAGCCGCAAAGAAGCTTAATACAGTTTTAAGACCTCAGGGAATAGAAGGGGTTCACCTCACCGGAGATAGTCATTCCCCTGACGTATGGTTTCCATATCTTTGGATGCTTGGAGGAGAGATAGTTGAGAGGAAGAGTGGACATCCAACAAAGGGCAGCTACTGGTATCCTAGTTATAATAGCAGTGAAGGAGTCAAAGCGCTAGAATTCATTAAAGACCAAGTAGAAGCTGGTGTAAAACCACAGAAAAAAAATATTGGAATTATGGAAGCGGATTATGAATTTACTAATAGGAAATTTGCTGTAATGATAGAAGGCTCTTGGATGCCAAGTACATGGTCCAACCTAACAAAGCAGCAGATTGACAACATAGGATTCATTCCAATGTTCCCTGTGCCTGATAATAAAACTAAGACCTCTACGTTGATGGGGGGATGGGAATTTAGTATTCCAGTCACTTCTTCTCATAAAGACCTTGCATGGGAACTAATAGAACTTACGCTCCAGCCAGAAATATTATCTCCTTGGTTAGCTGAGCAAGGATATCTTCCTACACAGATAACAATAGGAGAAGGCGCAGGCCCCTATGCCAATATGCTTAGAAGTTCTATACCATTCTATGATGAAATGGTTTCAGTGATTTCTGAAGGACGAAGTAGACCTAGCATTCCAGAATATCAAGCTATTGCCGAACATGTAGGACAAGCATTAGATGAGGTTTTTTACGGAATAAAAGAACCAAAGCAAGCGCTAGATGATGCGGCTGCAAAGTCAGCAAACGTTTTAGGATGGTAAGCTCCATCTTGATAATTGTAAATGTTGAGGACATCTACAAGTAGTAGAAAATCTCTTTCTCCATCTTCTCTGCCCTTACAATATCAATTGCATCTACCAAGAATCATTTTACTCATAGTAATGTATAGACTTGAAATTTAGCAGCAAATATAAAATTGTCAAGTTTTTCAAACCAATTGATAACTGTAAATACATAGGAAATTCTGTAAAAAAAGAATCAATTTCGATATAATGAAAAACTTTAGAGCCAAACCCAAATCATTTGTGGAGTTCTTCATAGTACAAGGATAAAATGATACCTGACAAGAAATATATATATATACACATACATACATGCACAGCATCCCAATACAGAATTTCAAGTAGCTTAATTTAGGACATCCCTATGGATGAGGATAATCTTTATGTTGTTGTCATAGAATGAGTGAGTCAAGATATCGGCAAAAGACTAATCAGTATATGTCGCATTCTTGAGAAAACACGTACTGGAGAGGGTACTCCTCATATCTATCTCTCTGACTCTCTTTAGTCATTATCAATATCTCTTTATGACTTTAATTTTCCCATCTGAATTGTACCATAATTTTATTCTAATGAATGAACTTGACCTTCTCGTTAACCTTTTAA
>DASSCH010000218.1:0-4658 GCA_035697905.1 Nitrososphaeraceae archaeon | reverse complement strand
GACAAGCTTCGAAAATAATGAACCTAGACTTTTGCTAGTCGCTGTGGACGTGCAAGAACTTACGCCTGTGGTTTTTGATAGCTATGAAAAGGAGGATGGAACAAGGAAGTCAGAATATGGGAGGTATGGTAAGGTGAAATTTGGTAAATCCGAGAAAGATCAAAAGAATGGCGAGGGATTTGAACATGTAATAAGATACGACGATGGCATTCAGGCAGATTTCGTCTTGGCAAGCTGTTCAGTTCCGGTAAATTATGACTATACTAGACTAAAAGTGGAAAACCGTGTTTTCGTGGGGGGAGGACAAGACAACAACGCAGATACTGGAGATAATAATAGACCTCCTTATTCTTCGTCCTCTTCGAATGGTAATAGCACCTTACGCAGTTTCTGGGATGGCGGTTTGCTAGCAAATACTCCACTAAGACAAACTATACTTGCTCATAGGGATTATTGGAATAAGGTGAAGAAACTAGAAGAAAACATACCCAGACTGAGATACGGCATAATAAATCTGCATCCAGCTAAACAAGATTATCTTCCTTCTGATTATGACGGTGTTGTTGATAGGAAGAATGACATCATATTCCATGACCGAACGGAATTTGACGAAAATGTTGCAGTTCTATTGTCTGATTTCATAAGGTTAGTCAAGATTCTCATTAAATTAGCCGAAGAGAATGGTGTAAACAAAGAAGTTCTACAAAAGGCTTTGAAGGAAGAAACCAAGGCAGTCTATCTTGCCACCGGCAAACATTGGAAGTTTGAGGATCTAATCAAGGCCAATGTTGATGTTGATTTTGTTGTTCGTTTGGAGCGAAAGAATGACAGTCATACTATTTCAAATAAGACATTTGACTTTTCAAAAGCTACAATCCAACAGTTAATTCAGGATGGATACCAGGAAACTAAGGAACAGATGATAGGAGTACTTGCCAGGATAAGAAGAGAATTATCTGACAAATAGTGACAGATAGTCACTTTTCAAAATCCACAATACTGTGTTCGCTAAAAGTCTGTTCTAAAAATAACTTGAGCTTCTCGGAAGACTTTCTTAGGTCTAGGCCATCAGTATCATAATATTAAAGGAGAAACAAAAATTGACTTGCCCTAGTCCATAATTTCATCCAAGGCACAATATTGAAGCTGTCAAAATTAGGGTTGGACACTAGCTACTAAGGTTGGGCATTATTTAAATACTTAATTCACTTGAAAAAGTTTATGGAGACAAAAACGACATCCGTCTGGAAAGTCGACCAGAAAATGTACATTCTATACTGTACTATTGCAGGATTCATATCCGTATGGGCAATTTCAGGATTGTTGGTGCTTATCGACTACATTTCTGGAACACCTGCTGGGACGTTCTTTGCAGTGATCGGATTATCCCTAGGTATTAATGATCCAGCATTGGCTCAATACGTAGGCTTTGGACTTCACCTACTCACAGGTACTGTGGCCGGTAACATATATGGACAAGCCTCTATTTTTTGGAGAAGAATGGCTCCTAATAGCTATAGGCGCGGAATAATGACAGGACTAATTGTTGGAATTGCTTTGTGGGCTATATTATTCGTACCCCTTGCAACTTTTGGTATACAACCAAAACTAGATTCTTTTGCGGGATTAGCACCTAACCAGTATATTTATGAAATTTCAAATCATTTTGAAGGGTTGTATCCTTTGGTTGTATTTGGGTCAATGGTCTTTCACCTCGTCTATGGAGCTCTACTAGGCTTCCTTGCCGGTCGAATGACAGAAGTGAGAGTCTTTCATAATCGAAAATAGACAGCTGACATCATCTATCCTCTATACCATGTACCTAAATGGAGTACACATGTGAGCATGGTTGATTAGGGTTGCATGTATGCTAAACCACATGAGCAATTTTACACGAGTAGGCAGTTATGCCTTCTTTCACAAGCACGGTAACTCAAGTTGATAACGATGCTCCAAACAAAAAAATCAGTGTAGAAGGAAATTTCTTGACAATAAACCTTATTAAAATCAATGTTAATCAACATTTGGATTGAAAGTGTTCACAAACTTATGTACATATTTTCTGGGCGTAAGTGTTTCCATAGTTCTGACAATCTTATTGATACCGCCAAGTTACATACTATCAGTTCATGCTCAGCTGGTCTATATGGATGAGGATGTGGAAGTCGAGATTTCACAGGGATCCTCAACTATTAATAATTCTCAATTCTATGCACCCCCAGAAGTTCAGGTAGCTGCCGGCAATAGTATCAAATGGACCAATAATGACAATGTCATCCATACGGTAACTCAAGGGAAGCCGTCAGAAGGTGCAAATTCTACAGGGTTTAATTCAGGTCCTATTCAGCACGGGGGCACATTCGTGCACTTTTTTGATGAAAGCGGGACAGTTGATTATTTTTGTACTATCCATCCGCACATGATTGGAAAGGTTATCGTAAATCCGTAATGAGTGGAGACGATAGAAATTTGAAGGTCACCGTAGAATTTAGGAAATTCTGAATTGTGAATTGTATCTACTGGCTGGCTAGCACATGCAAAATCGTGTTTGAGTCCGCTTCCAATTATGTAGTCTGATTCAAATTTAGCAAATGCACAACCTTTCTCACGAATATTCACGAATTAGTCGCACACCTATGTTTGAAGGCCGCTGATATAGCAAATGAAAATACTAATGGCACTATTGGTTTTGCATTGTTAGTCGTAACGGCCGGAAAAGACTGTAGTGTTATTGTTGGTCCTATTACTAGCTACTTGTATTGCAACACATAAGGATATATATACTTATTTCTCAAAACCTCTTCTTTAAGACATGACTACTCTATTTCGACGCAGGCAGGCACAAAATTATTTTGATACTTGCTGCTTGTTTCCTTCATTGCCAGATGACTGTGAATGAGGTTTCGGAAGTAATGGGGTGATCGCTTTTGATACTATGAATCCGATGACGGCCCCAATTACAATTACTGGCAATAGATCTGTTTGTCCTCCCATAAGCCCGAGTAAGAGAGCTATCGTCAAAGGAAGTGGGAAGACAGCGCAAGCAACGCCTGCCATCCCCACGGTTACTGCCACCCCTTCAGGAATGAATGTGAGACCCTTGGAAATCGCAAGCCCTAACGTACCACCCATGAAAAGTAACGGGAATATAGGCCCACCTTCGAATCCTGTGGCAAAGGATGTGCTTGTTAGGAGGGCTTTAACAACTACCATAACAAGCAAAAGACCTATGCCAAAGGAGGCTGGGTTATGGATAATTTGCAGCAGCTGATCCTGACCAGAGTACAGAGTCAATGGGATAAACGATCCGATGAGGCCTATGACTACGCCACCTATGATCGCACGGCCAACCGGTCTCTTGGCAAACCGGACAAAGACACGGTGAACAATACCAAAAATCAACTTGAACATGATTCCAACAAACCCGGCTATGATGCCTACTAGTAAAGCCCACCACAAGTCAACAAGATGTGGTGACGCATAGTCAGGGAAGCTGTAAATTCCTAGAAAGGACTCCTGCAATATTGCAGAGTAGACGCCATATCCAACAGCGCCAGCCAATAGCCCTGGAATCAAATGACGATTGAGATTTAGCTCTTTAATGAACATATACTCAATGGCTCCAACAGCTCCAATCACGGGTGAACCAAAGAAGCCGCCGAATGCCCCGGCTATTGAACTGTAAACAAGTACCTGAACATCATCTTTCTGGAGTTTGAGTCGTTCTGAAAGATAGCTTCCGAAACCTCCAGTCAGAAAAGTAAGAGGACCTTCAGGACCAACTGGAGCTCCACTCCACAGCGATATGAATGCTTGAAGCAAAATACTCGGCACTTTGCGAGGAATGATTCGGCCAGTCTGAGCATACTGACTCTGGGCAACGCCCAATCCTCCATTCTGACCAAAAAACTTGATAACAAGGCCGACAAATACCCCCGCAACCGTGAGCAAGACAAGTGGCCATACGTTGATGTTAAGTACAATTAGGCTTACTTGCTCAAAGAACTTTATGCCATTATTATAAAGCGTGATATAACCCACTGTAAGCAGGGAGGATAAGGCAGCGAACAGTGCTGCATAGATCATCAGCTTGTAATAGCTGATTTTCAAAGGTGCGTCTGGTTCGTTTGTCATAGTGAATTACGTTCCTGTGACTCGCGTTTTTATATTTGACAATCTAAGAGTTGGAATGGGTGCTAGTAATCCCGGAGATTCAAATATCTTCAAAGCAAGTTAATGTGGCTATATTAGGGCTCATATTAAAAGCAAACTCGAAGGGATAGTATTTTGCTTTGCTCTAGGACAAAATGTTGCAGTTGGTCGTCTTCTCGCCCCCCCCCTAGAAGCAAGATTGAAGTAGAGAGGGAAGGCCAAATACAGGACTGGCCTAAATGAGCCTCTTATCTGGAGTAGGTAAGGCTTCAGATCCATTAACGAATATAGGGTATTTTCGATATTTCAAGCAAATCTAATAGTCCATTATAGTTGGCTATCTGTGTATTAGCATTGTCAAACGCTGTCAGTCAGGACGGCTTTGTCGTTGAGCCGGAGCCTATATTCTTCTACTATGCCATTTGAGAGGTAATTCAACTCAGCGTCCTTCTGGCCAAGACTACAAATATTGGACCTTATTGGACAATCGAAGATTTGGAACCCTT
>DASSCH010000217.1:0-5509 GCA_035697905.1 Nitrososphaeraceae archaeon | reverse complement strand
AAGCTTGCCTCAACTAGTTTGCTGTCTTCGTCCTTCTTGATCTTGTAATTGTATAGCCACCGAAAGAAGAACTTGAGGCGTCCAAGGTAATCATTCCATGTAGTTGTCCATTTTCCATCAGAGTCATCGCTTTTTGGTTTGATTCTTTTATTTAGAAATTCAAGTATTTTTTCTTAATTCTGAATATCGTAAAGGTGACGTTAGGAGCAAGTTCATGGCTGAACTGCATAAGCGCCTTAAGATTTTCTTTTTATAGCTATCTGACTTGCGATTGTCTACCATGAATTGATAAAATTCCTGTACGACTGAAGAATCGATAAGATTTGGTACAGTTGAAATCTTCTCTAACACAGTCTCAAGTCTTTCGGTCATCTATTGTTATTTTTCATACTCCTGTATTTTCCCGTCTTTAGCGTACTGTATGTAGCAACCATGATATTAGAACCCCTATGTTTGGTGGGCCCGTCGCGCCGCGAAGTGATAACACTTCTACAAATGGATCCATTTTTGGGCTAAGGGCCTATACGTAGCATATGTATCTTGTCTATGAAAACTTGAGAAGTTGTAGTAAATAATAAGTGATTGAATGCAGGTATTTTCTACAGATATTTTGGGATCGCAAGAATCGTCGTCTGCCAAAGACTTATTCTCAGCACAATCCAAGGAATATGCAAGTTCAAGGCCCACCTATCCTCGGGCGTTATTCGAGTTTATTGTTGGTCTGGTTGACGAAAAGAATCTGGTGTGGGATTGTGCAACGGGAAACGGACAGGCCGCTTTAGTGCTGGCAGGTTATTTCAAGCAAGTAATTGCCAGTGATATTAGCGCAAGGCAGTTAGAAAATGCGCGGCAAAAAAGTAATATCAAATATCAAATCTTTCGCGCAGAAGATACACCACTTAAAGACAATAGCGTGGACCTTATCACTATCGCCCAAGCACTTCACTGGTTTGATTTTGACAGGTTCTACGGTGAAGCAAGAAGAGTTTTGAAAAAGAGAAAAGATGGTAAAACAGGTGGAGGAGGAGGTATTATAGCCGCCTGGGCATATGGTCTGCACACAATCTCCCCGGAAGTCGACAAAGTTACTCACCAATTGTATGAAGATATCCTAGGTGACAAGTACTGGCCGCCAGAGAGAAAATATGTTGAAGATAGATACGAAACAGTACCTTTTCCGTTTGATCAAATTCCAGCTCCAGATTTTCAAATACAGTTGAGGTGGAATCTATCAGAGCTAGTAAACTACTACCGTAGCTGGTCAAGTGTCCAAAAATTTATCGAGAAAAACAAGTATGATCCAGTCAGTGAAGTCAGCGGCAGCCTCGAACATGGATGGGGAGGAAAGAACATCGTTAATGAGAAAAGAAAGATAGTATGGCCACTGTACGTAAAAATCGGAAGAGTATAGGATGCAAGTATCGTGAATTAGATATTGATAACTTAAAAGGGACATACAGGAACTTTTCTCTTGAAATCCTGTTTCTCTTCCATTAAGTTACCTAGACTCCATTTTCATTGATTCCTGAATATATTTCAATTAACTTTCTGAAGATTTTCTTACAATGTCTACATGAATGACGAAAGATAACCCGCGTACTAATTGTTGAATCAAAAGCTCAAAGCCAACTTTTCTATTTATGTCTAGAAACATTCCAAAAAACTGATTTCGTAATGAGCCCGTCGGGATTAGATTCCGACATGTAACCGGGTTCTATTAATTTCTGTCATTTAAGCTTCGTTACACCTATCTCTCCTTATGATATTGCCTTAGACGCATACCGCAATCTCATTTGTTGAAGACTTCAAATTGAGGAGGCATTAGATGTCTCTGATTATGACAATCGACTCTCAATGCTAAACGCGATCATGGTTTATTGATACCTTTTTTACCATAATCTTTGAATTTGTTATTCTGTGATTCCTATTTTTATGATCCTTTAGCTGTTTCTTTGACTGGAAAAATTCCCCACAGATATGACATCTTGAAATTCTATTAGTCGTAGCTCACTTACCTACCTCGTTTTGTTTCTATGATCCCTTCATCTATTATTATCTCGTGATTGACATATACTTTGGTAAAAATTGTTCATTTTTTGTTAGAGCTGCAGCTTATGTGTCCAGGCCGAGAATAAGAGTCCAATCCGCCAAGTTCCTTCACCCAGCTTAATTTACCTATTCCAATGCCTATCAGGGCTATCATCCAATAGTAAATATCCTTCCAGATTTAATGATGAATGGTATTTATCTTTTTGAACCCCGTAGCAATAATAGTAGTGTTGGAAAATCAAAATGATGCTCACCTCCGAAGTGAGCAGAAGAAGCTATGGGATGTTTCTGCACCGTGGTTAGAAAAATGGTTGCATGTCACTCAAGTGGCTAGTCAAGCTGTTACTGATAGAATGATGGAATTAGCAGGCATAAAACCCGGCGATACTGTCTTGGACATTGCAACAGGAATAGGAGATCCTGCAATTGATGCAGCAAGAATTGTTCAGCCAACAGGGCGTGTTTTAGCAGTTGACCAGTCTCAGAGAAGGCTTGCGACAGCAAGAAGAAGGGCAAAGGAGCAAGGATTGGAAAATCTCATAGAATTCATTGAAAGCGACGTTGAAATAATGGAGTTTCCTTCGTCGAAGTTTAATGCCATCTTAAGCAAATGGGGATTGATGTTCTTTGCAGATTTGGAACGCCTTCTTAGCAGAATACTTGATGCTCTCTTGCCTGATAGAGGAGGTGTCTTTGTTGCAGCTGTCTGGTCAAAACCTGAGAAAGTTCCATCTATGAAGATACCCTCATTAGTTCTTGACAGACTGGAGGTTCCTCCTCTTCCAACGGCGGTCAACCCATTTAGACTGTCAGACATGTCAGTGTTGAGCAAGCTGTTCATTGAAGCAGGATTTGAGGATGTAAAGATTGAAGCAGTACCTGTTATGTATCGCTTTGATTCAGCTGAGGATTATTTTGACTTTGCCTACGAAACTAGTGGCATTTTCAAGGGTAGAATTACAAATGCGGCTGCCTTTCTTTCTGATGAGAAACAAGATAAAATAAAAAGAGATATTGTAGATGAGGCAAGATCGTTTGTTGACTCCAAGGGCCAGTTAAGCATGAGTAATGAAACGCTCTTGATAGCAGGACGCCGGGGCCTGGGATAATCATTTCTTAGAGCCTAGTTGTACTATCTATTAAGACTGATGCAGGAAATCACGGATAAGAATTTCTTGAAATATAAATAATCCGAATGATACTAGCAGGCCCGTCGGGCCGTGAAGCGATATCACTCCAAAAAGCGGATTCTTTGCTAGTCTTTTGAATGTAACAAGTATCTAAAAAAGTTTCTTCTGATGCAATGCCGGAGGGATTTGGATAAAATTCATTTGAATCCAAACACTAGGATTTAGGGACTTATTATTCGCATATTGCCCTCATTCTGTAGCATTAGAATGCCATGTACAATCATTGTTTTAGGCTCGGATTAACTACAAATCTGGGTTGTTTTAGGGATGAAATTGTTGCAGTACTATGATGCTAGAATGTTTATTGCTTGGTTCGTTAACGGTTAAGTAGTAATAGTTCTCTAATCATAGAGAGAATTTCAAAGTTATACTTTGTCAATCTTTGCTTATTTTCTAAGAATCTCACTAATCGTTGTTGGGCCTTAGTTAATTGCGGTTGACGCGCATAGGGTCGTCCAGAGCAATTGCTACAGGCTCCAGATCGGGGGGGCCGGGTGCAGTGTAGCTTACACCCTCAAACGGTTCAGGACCTGGGCCGCCAGGATTGTAAAAGGCTCGATAGCCTCCTTCTAGCGCAGGTATTTCTACAAATGTGATATTTCGAGCAGCGGCTTCGTCACCAACGAGGATGATGTCAATGTAGTTGTCACGGTCTTCCTGGTAACAATCGTCGTAGTAGATACCTGAATTGGGGTTCTCAGCCTGGCCCAAATCCGATAACCCGGCAATCTGAAGGCTGCCGCCTGCGACCTGGTACTCTACACCCACTTTATCCATGATAATAGTTTTACCATCTGCCCCGTTTACATGGACACGGAAGAAATCTTCAAACATATTTGGACGCAATCCAGTTACGCCATCAGGGGAAAACCCCCCGGATGTTAATACCCGAAGACGGAAATCCCCTTCTTCGTAGAGAGCAAATTCGTCGTTGGGCATGAAGGGTGCTCGATCCATCAAGAACACTCCGCCTTCTCCCATGTCTTGATCTCCTACATGGTTTAGCTTTGCCCCTACCAACATGGACCCCTGATCGTAGGGCGACTTGTCTGTCGTCCAAGTCAGACCGACTGCATTGAATTCCTGACCTTCTGGACCAATGAGCAGTAGCGGCGTCGAATCTGCGACGATTTCCAGCTTGACTGGGAAGAGCGCATTGCCGTCAGTGCTCTTTATGCGGTTGCCAAAATCCCCAAACAGGACCACGGTATTGCGTTCATTGTTCTCCCAATTCGGAAACATCCCTGCCGCGTGAGCGAATACGACTTCGCCCGTGTTAAGTGTGAACTGAAAATCAGTAGGGTCAACAGTTTCGGTTGCAACCGGCCAACTGAACACAACTGGCAGGCCATCGTCGTAATCGGCATACCCCTTGTAACCCTGGCCAATGTTTTCCGCCGCGGTGGCTGAAGTGAATATATTTGCCGGCGGTTCCTGTCCATTCATACATTTTACACCGCCGTACCACGATCCACCGGCTTGACGAACGGTTTCCCGGGTCACCTCAGGGAGTCCAATGATGTTATCAAAACCAAGTCCCGCAGAGAGTATGACCGGTTCATCGCGCCAATAATCAGCGTTGGTAAGCTTGCCGTTAGTTAGTTCCAAGAGCACAGTTCTTGGTAGGAATTGAAGTACAAGCAATGCGACCACAGCAACGACACCGAGAGCAATCAGGATAGCTCCGACCTTCTTTTTGGTCATTTCGTACCACTTCGGCGCATTTGACCTTTCAAGGATCCTATTTATTAACTGTATAGATTGGATTTTGAACTATAGCTTCGCAACATTCATTCATTTGCGATTATCCTTTATGAACTGATAAAATTCTTGTACTAACAAAGAATTGACAGGGTTTGATATCGCGGAAACTTTCTCGAATAAAGTCTCAAGATTTTTGGTCAACTCATTATTTTCACGCTCCTGTGTTTCTGTCTTTATCATATTGTATACATTAACTTTAGTATTAGAATCCGTATGATTAGCGGGTCCGTCGGCATTTGGATAAAAATTCAATTGAATCCCAATCCAAAACTCTTTTCCGACTTTTTGGTTTGTTACCTAATAACTCTGAATATCAAGAAATTCATCCTGCATGAACCCCAGACTCGTGAGCGGGCGAATCATTAGGGGAGCGATGAATTTACTCAATAGGGTGCTTCTTACTATATTCAGTTGATATTTGATACTGATGTGCTAGCCGAAGAACGGCATTATCATCCCAAGGCTTACCGACAATCAGCAAGCCCAATGGAAGATCATTCTTATCA
>DASSCH010000216.1:0-9215 GCA_035697905.1 Nitrososphaeraceae archaeon | reverse complement strand
ATTTTGAAATGACAGCAAACTTGAGTTCATCAGGTAATTTGTGGCACCAAACACAAAAGAGGAACATCGACCACAAATTTGCTACTTAAGAGAAATAAGTGCCAAGAATGTGGGAGATCCTTTAGAAAAATCGAAGAGCTAATGCAACACCAACAAGTCGTTCATGGAAAAGACAAAGCATATAGATGTAACTCCTGCGGGCTAGAATATTTTGGGATGGAACAAATGCGGGCTCACATCATGAAATATCATAGCTATGGCGATAAGAAAATTTAACGGCTAGGTTATGAATTTACAGAAGAAAAAATTACGGGCAAATACTATAGAAGATTTATGTGTGGCCTTTCTTTAGTATACTAACAAACAATAAAATATTCGATAGCTAAAAGTCGGTTCATGTCTAAAACCTGTTTAAAATGTGGGAAGGATTTTGACGATACCTCTATTATAGATCAGTTGTCCCAAAAGTATCCTTCATGTTCGACTTGTTGGGCCGAATGGAATACTTATTCCGTAATGGTGATCAACGAATTGAGACTTGATATGTCTCTCCCTGAACATAGAAAGGCGCTACGCAAGCATGAAAGAATGTTCTTTGGATTGGAGAAGCCAGAGGAATTGCAAAAGAATCCCGACAACAGGGATCAAAACAATTCATCACAACACTAGCGCTGAACGTACTTTCGTGGGCAAAGTGAGCATTGTATGTCTACCTAGATATTGGTTGAGTACTACTTCAACAAAACAATCACGAAGTATAACTCTTTGATTTTCTTCTAATGACTGATAAACTTCAAAGAGAACCTCAAAGTAATTCTTTTCGCATAAAGCAGGATCCTTTTCATAAATGTCTATGAAGGCAGTAAATACTGTCATGATTTCGTTGCTCTCTAGCCTTGATACTACTCCCAGCCAGGTTCGAATTACCTTCATCAACGAATCCTTTTCTGCCAGGGAAAGACCTATCAATATCGAGTCGATGAATTCTTCCCGCGCCTTTGAATCCTTGGCGCAAAGGTCCTGAAGTCGACTTTTCATCATCGACTCACGTAAGAATTCAGGAAGCTTCGACAAAATTAGAACAATATTCTCGGTGGGGTATTGCTGCAATTCATCATGCATATTTTAGTAAATTTGAAATCTCACTTATTAATGTAAGATGCTATTTCGATCACAACAATAATGCCATTTGCTTAAAATATCTGAAATCCTTACCTATGAGAGGGGATGCCGTGCACAGTAATAGTAGGTGGATTTTATGGCGACGAAGGAAAGGGGAAAATAGTTGCATATCTTGCTAGGAAAGATAAAGCCGATATTGCAGTTCGAGGCGGTGTAGGACCCAATGCAGGGCATACGGTAATGTTCCATGGAAAAGAACACAAAACCAGAATGTTACCAAGCGCGTTGGTAAGCAATCAAACCAGACTTATGATTGGCCCAGGAGTTCTTATAAACGTGAACGTCCTCCTTGAAGAAATCAAGAATTTCGATACGAAAGATAGAACATTTATTGATCCTCAGTGTGGCATAATAGATAGTACACACATTGAAAGGGATACCTCCGATCCAAATCTAAATAGGATAGGAACAACTGGGACGGGAACAGGACCTGCAAATGCTGACAGAGCATTGCGAAAAGCTTTTCTTGCAAAGGATTCATTTGAGCTATCGGAATATTTACAGGACATACCTAGTATTGTAAACAGCTCGATAGATAGTGATAAGACTGTTTTAATTGAAGGCACACAGGGTACTTTCCTTTCTCTCTACCATGGGACCTATCCTTTTGTGACCTCAAAAGATGTGTCGGCATCTGCTATATGTTCTGATGTCGGAATTGGACCAAAGAAAGTAAGCGAGGTAATGGTAGTGTTCAAGGCATATGTTACAAGAGTAGGATCAGGGCCCCTAGAGGGGGAATTAGAACAAGAAGAAACTACTGCAAAAGGATGGACTGAATTTGGTAGTGTCACGGGACGACTGAGGAGAGCCTCACCTTTCAATTCTGAGTTGGCCAGACGTTCAATAATGTTGAACAGCGCCACACAGGTAGCACTAACGAAACTCGATATTGTTTTTCCTTCTGATGCAGGAAAAAGGGAGTTCAATAATTTGTCCAATGAGGCCCAATTGTTTGTTACTAAAATGGAAAAAGAAATAGGTCTAAAAGTCGCAGTAATAGGGACCGGACAAGAAGTTGATGACATAATAGACCGCAGATAATAGTTTAATCCAATTATACCTGACCAAATCTCGGTAACTGTTAAGGTTCAAGCATTTGGTTTCGTTAAAAATTCTACCTGATTGATGAAAGTTACAATCTCATTTCTCACAAGAATCTGTAGGAATGCTTAAACCTTAGTGTCTATTTTGCGGTTTAATTTGCTAGATGTAGGAAGTGACGCTTAATTGTCCTACCAAATCTGTGGCGTTCATACCATCAAAGCGGCAAGAACTTGGCTACCTGAACTTAGGGCCCTATATATTGCCTAGCCCTGTTGTCGAAAGGCAATACCACCAATTATAAATTGAATGCCTCATCCTGACATTTTTAAGTATCCTGTTTGGAAGCATCATACATTTTTTTCACATGCTTTTAATAGGATCTCTGATGAATCTATTTGAAATTGCGGATAAAATCTCCATGGTATGTCGAGCTCTCTGGGTTGAGGGACTTTGGCAGGCTTGTTTGTGCTCTGGAACGTGTGCCTCTCCCATCCTTTGCCCTTGCGTTGAATGGAGCTCCAGCCTTGGCAGTACAGGTCGATTTTGTGAACGGGAGACCTGTAATATTCTTTGTCAAGAATGAGTTCGGGAGGGCGGGGGAGTATTTAGCGTATCGAATTGTAGGTGAAGCGGAAGAGGTAACACTGGTCGATTATGTATCGAATCCCACTTTTGTCTATTCTCCAATTGTAAAGATCGATAAATCTCCCAAAAGTTTTTCAAGATCAAGCAAGGTCACTTCTACGTTTGAGTATATAGCTATAAGATTGGCTGATCTTGCAAGTTTGTCCAAGGTGTGCGCCTACAAGACCATCTATGAAGAGCCTCCTTTACCTCTTTTGGTATTTGAACAAAAATTCGAAGGTCAAATAAAAAACATCATAGGAGCGCCGATGAGCGTAAGTGAGAGCGACACTTTCTCTTATTTCTATTATGTAGTTTTGGATGAAAGTCCAGCAGCATCGTTCCTAAGATATTCAAGCCAGAAATCCGAAGCTACTTCATTTTACAACAGAATTGATGAGCACGGCTATATATACCTCAAATTAATACGACTTGCGAAACCCCATCCATTAGTGAGATCCATTGAATTCGGGTGATGATTTCTCCTCTCGGGTTTGGAAATCTTCCAAGAAAAAGCAAAGCAACATTATCTTGGCACTCGATCCCGTCCAAAAAAATAACCTATCCAAATATTTGTCTGAAACCATCGATCTCCTAGAATCTGGCATTTGCGCCATCAAATTTAACCTTCATGTGATCATACCTCTAGGTCAAGATGAAATGACTAGAATTATACAATTGTGCCATTCTTATGGTATACAAGTAATAGCGGACATTAAACTTAATGATATCCCTTCGACCAATGAGAATGCCTTGAAATGCCTAGTTGAAGAGGGTTTTGATGCAGTAATTGTGAATCCCATTATCGGCAGATTGGAGATAGTTGAATTGGCAAAAAAAGCCCATGCACTACGTGCAGGCATTTTAGCGTTAATCTACATGAGCCATGCTGGCGCCTCCCAAACGTACGGAGTCCGGGTATATGATAAGTCTGGAGAGGAAGGCTATAGAAAAGTGCCATTGTATAGAATACTTTTGCGGTATGCGGAGGAAGCAAAGGTGGATGGGGTGGTTGTAGGAGCCACAAGGCCCAACATAATAAGGGAAGTTGCATCAGCAAAACCAGCGCCGATTTTCTCTCCAGGGATAGGTCGTCAGGGGGGTAGCATAGCGAAAGCCTCGACGTTTGGTGTAGATTATTTTATCGTTGGGAGAAGCGTAATTCAGAGTGCAGAACCATTGAAGACCCTGGGTTTGCTCCAGGATAGTCTAAGAAAGTGTTAGTACCACTTTCATAATGTCTGGCTGCCATTGATATACTTGTTTGCCGAGATCAGAATATCTCTAGCTGATCTGTAAGTTAAAGTCGTTAAAGCTAAAGGATAGTTCGCCCAGAAAAAATCCTGGTGTTCATCTGAGAGCTTAATGTCTATGGTTAGTGTTTGGGCAAGGTAAAAGCTGACCTTCTTTTGCACCAAATTTCCATCTCGTCTATAATTATAAAATATCGGTTGAATAAATCCTTCTACGAATTTCAAGTCGGTTATTCCCGTCTCCTCGAAAATTTCCCTAATGACAGCATCTACCTCAGTCTCCCCAGCCTCTAAATTACCTTTCGGGAAGTCCCAATGACCTGAGGTATAGTGTAGCAACAAAAACTTTCGTTCTTCATTTGAGAAGTATCGATAAAGAACTGCTCCTGCTGAATGCTCCTTAATCATTATTTGGGAGATTCATGAACAGCAAAAAATTATCCGAGTCTCTGACTGCAGTAGTAACTCTGTTCACTACGTAAACCGCTATTCCGACGAAGTAAATGCATTCTCCAGCTACGATATATTTCATTGAGTAACCAGGAATCGATGCAATATTTATCCACAAAATCAAATGTTACTTGATAATACAAATATAATAATTTTCTAAAGACCATATTTTCTTACTCTGTTCTGATAGATTCTAATCGCTCTCATAAAGTCAATCTTCCTAAATTGAGGCCAGAAAACATCCATGAATACGATCTCGCTGTATGCGCTCTGCCATAAGAGAAAGCCGCTAAGACGCTTTTCTCCAGAGGTTCGTAGAACGAGATCTGGCTCTGGTTGCGGTAAATGAGAAGTATAGAGGCAAGATTCAATTGTTTTTTCGTTGATATCCCCCACTCTAATTTCACCTGCGACGGCCATTCCGGCTATTCGCCTAATCGCATCAACAAGCTCCTTTTGACCGCCGTAAGCCACGGCTATGTTTAAAAACATCGAGTCATATTCACAAGTTGCTTTTTCTAATTCATACAGTATCTTTTGTAGCTTGGGCGGCACTTGCTTTACATTCCCAATGGCCTTTATCTTCATCCTTCTTTTATGAATACGCGAATCATTGTAGAGCCTTTGTAATTTAATACAAAGAAGGTCATAAATATTGTTAACTTCTTCATCATTTCTGTTGAGGTTTTCAGTTGAGAGGATATAGAGGGTAGTAATTCGAATCCCAATGTCATGGATCCAGTTGAGAAGCTCTTCGGCCTTGTCTGCGCCCACAAAATGCCCTTCATCAACATTTAGGAGATTTAACCTCGCCCAACGCCTGTTTCCATCCAGAATTATAGCGACATGATTTGGTAACGGATTATGCAAAATGTGTGCTTGAAGTTTTCTCTCATAATATTGGTATAGCCCGCTCAGTTGGAGAAGAGTCTCAGCAAATGCCTTCCCGTTCTCAATTGTTTGCATTGGAGCCTATTCAAACTAGCGAAAGCCTCATCTGCGATTTTATTGTTTGGAACTAATTTAGGATCATTAAGCCTAGTGTTTCAGGACTTCTCCGCCCTTTCTATTTCTAAAGTACTGGAACAAGAATGTAGCCGCAACTAGTGTAACTGCCAAACCAATCAGGATAGATGATATCAGACTAAAGGGATTTGCTCTCCCAGTAAGAATCGAAGTGAACTGAAGGACTGGTATATAAAGCAAAGCCAGGACTACCAATCTGAGAATATCTGACATTGTTCGGATACTACCTTTGAACCAATTGCTGAGCAGCGAACCAACAAATATAGTAGCGATACCTATCCACAAGAGGGTAATTGTGCCTTGGATAAACGACCCAACTATCATTCTATTCGTAATTATTGCAGTAATGCCGGAATTAGGTTCGATCAAATTAGAAGGAATGCTTGAAAATCCGTTTACTATTGCAACTAGAATTATGAGTATTCCCGAGAAAACCGAAAATATTCTAATGAAACCAGAAGGTGTAGGCCTGCCTAACGACCCGATTGCTTTATCTAAATCAAAGGCTCGCATGATGAAGGCAATGCCAAGAATGCTTAAGGCAAGGGCAACTGCTTCCTTGGTAAGCCCGAAAACAGTAGCGATCCCCGTCGCAACCAACAGTGCTCCGGGAACACCCAAAAAGAATTTGGAATATCTTGGATCATACACCAGCATTTTTACATATCTGCCTAGAACCGCGTATGAATACTCCACACTCCTGCTATGCTTAATTATTATCCGTTGCAGTGAAATAATAGGCACTAGTGTTTGCAAAACAGGGACTACTGCTTCGTCGTCTTCTCCGTCAGATACCAAAACAACCGCATCTGCCTGGTACGAATTAATAATTAGCTGGACTTCTGAATATATCTTTTCATCAGCCTCTATCCCTCTCTCGTATCTTCCAGCTACCAGTGCGACCTCGGCGTTATGGCCCTTAGATATTAACTCTTCATACGTTTTCACTGCTCCAAAGATAGCATTTGCATCAGGATCCTCAGGGTCTTCGATAGCCAAGCGTATCCCTGCATTTATGCATGAACTCCGTCCAACAATAGGCGTCTGAAGTCCTCCCTTAGAGCCTATGTCGTCATCTCTATCAACACAAAGGACAAGAATCTTGTTATGTGATCCGGGTTTCTTTATGATTTCCTCTGAGGAAGAAAGCAAACTCTTTCGATATCCTTTACTCTTACCGATTACATCTGGCATTTAGAGGGCACGTACAGATTACAAGAAGGGGAACCTCCTAATTAATCTGATCAATAACAGATCCGAGAAAATAACATCTAATCATGAAACGGAAAAATATCTCT
Source organism: Nitrososphaeraceae archaeon (assembly GCA_035697905.1). GTDB lineage: Archaea > Thermoproteota > Nitrososphaeria > Nitrososphaerales > Nitrososphaeraceae > TH5896. The sequence goes on along the minus strand of DASSCH010000216.1, from coordinate 2,335 downwards.
ACTTCGTGTTCGAACTTCTTTATGCACAGATGTAATTGTTGATTTATTAATATGAGACCTTCATAAATGAAATCAATGCGCGGAGATAACCAAATTTATGCCGCCAGAACAACAAGATATAGTGACTCCCTAATGATAAGCGTCTGCGATGCAGATCTAGTTGGTAAAACATTAACCCAGGGAGAAATGGTCATTTCCTTGTCGGGAGATTATTTTCAGGAAGAGGTAATTGAAAAGGAGGAAGCTGCTGACCTTCTGAACAAGTGCTCGATTGCCAATCTTGTTGGAGAGAAGATTGTTGCGATGGCCATTTCTATGGGACTAGCTAAAGAGGCTAGTGTGAAACGAATCTGCGGCATCCCTTTCTTAATGATTTTCAAATTCTACCACAGGTAGAATTGTTGTTCGATTTTATTGGATTTTCTGAATTTTCAAGGCTGTTACTTTAATATAACTAAGTTAGCCTAACGAAGGAACGGGGAAATACCAGGATTGAGCGTAGAAGATAACTTGGGAGCATCCAATTACGAACCAGAAGTCTCCCAACAGTTCATCAGGGTTCCCGGAGAAAGGATAGGGGCTCTGATAGGAAAGAAAGGCGCTGTAGTTGAGAAAATAAAACAGGAATGTAGGGTGAAGATTGAGATTGAGAGTGAGACCGGAAATGTAATTGTTGGATACAATTCCAAGTCTCTACTTGAAGGGAACCCATTCAAAGCGCTTGAAATAATCTCTGCGATAGCCAGAGGCTTTTCACCAGATAAGGCATTTAAATTACTCCATGAAGATGTTATTTTTCAGTTGCTTGATATAAGGGACTTTGTAGGGACCTCGCAGAGTTCAATTAACAGATTAAAAGGTAGAATCATTGGTGAACGTGGAAAGTCTCGACGCACCATCGAAGAGCTAAGTGGGGCCGATGTGTCCGTATACGGTCACACAGTTGGCCTTATTGGAATTTTTGATGCCGTTAAGGTAGCAGTTGAGTCGGTAATATTGTTGTCGAAAGGAAGTTCTCACAAGAGTGTTTATGCAATGTTGCAGAATTACAGACGAAAACTAAAACAGGAAAAAATGTCGTTGTGGGAGGAACAATTAACTTAAGCTGAGAGTTAGGTCAAGGCTTCGCCCTGCCGAACGACCACTTATTAAGCTCCTGCTTTTAAATATTGGATCGATAGGCATCTAGGGGGTTCTATCGATGCTTTGTGCCCACCGCTTGAAGACGTCATTTGGAATGCGGAACTGATCTAGGACCTTTCCAACGATGTGGTTCACAAGATCGTCAACCGATTCAGGTTTATGGTAGAAACCGGGCATGGCCGGTAGCAATACGGCACCAGCCTTATTCAATCGAAGCATGTTGAGCAGATGAATTCTGGACAGTGGTGTTTCGCGAGGAACTATCACCAATCTTCGTGTCTCTTTCAAGCATACATCTGCCGCACGTGAAATTAAATTGTCATCATAACCATTTGCTATGCTTGACAAGGTTTTCATGCTACATGGCATAATTACCATGCCATCTGAGATAAACGACCCACTGGATATTTCCGATGCCATGTTATGAGGATCGTAGTTTACAGATGCAAGTGATTTAACGTACTTTGTAGTGAAATTTGTTTCAATTCTAATGGTCTTTTCGCCCCATTCACTGATAATCAAATGAGTCTCAATATTCAACTTAAAAAGTGCCTCTAGGAATTTTATCCCATAAATAACGCCTGATCCTCCGGTGATCCCTACTATGAGTTTCATATTTTAGGTTAGTAAAAGCCAATTCCTATTTATTTCTGATGACCAATGAGTAACAAAAACAAATTAATGTACTTTAAACCATAGGAGGCCTGCTGATGGGCCTAACAGTATTTGGGAGTCTTGCATTGGACACTACTAGAACTCCATTTAGAACGGAAGTGGATATAATGGGAGGCGCCGCTACATATGCAGCTCTTGCCTCTAGCAAGTTTGTCGAAACAGACATCCTGGGCGTAGTAGGTTCTGATTTTCCAGAAAAATACCTGGATATCTTGCGATCAAAAGTTGGAACAGCAGGATTGGAGATAAAATCCGGTAAAAAGACATTCAGATATGATTCTTCATTCAATTACGATCTTTCGCACAGGACTTCTAACAAGACGGAGCTAAACGTAATCGCAGAATACGAACCATCAGTGCCTAATCAACTTAAGACTTCACAGTTCGTCTATTTGGCAAACAACGATCCGATTCAGAATATCATTCTGCTCAAACAATTCATAAATCCAAAGCTGGTAGTCTGTGATACCATAGAATTTTGGATTCAAACAAAGCCCGATGCAGTGAAGAAAATGTT
>DASSCH010000215.1:0-3878 GCA_035697905.1 Nitrososphaeraceae archaeon | reverse complement strand
CTCTCGGGGCGGAATTTCTCTTCCCTTCGACTCTCTACCCAACTTTTAGCTCGCCTTTTTCACACTAGCTTATCGTTTTAATTAACTGTCAGATATATTTGTCCAAGGGAAGCGAGAGAATAGTGTACGCATCGCCTGTTTGATAATCAATGTATTCTGTACTTTCTAACCCCATTTTCCTCAAGCGCCGCTCCACGTTGGAATCGAGGTGTCGATAAGTGGCAATGCCAATTGCAAGATGATTGGAGGGTGCTAATGATGTGATCTTTGCTGCTATATTCATAGGATATCCTATGATATCAACATGGGAATTCTTTATGTTAAATGCATATTCAACTATTGCATTTTCGCCTGAGTCTATACCGATCTTTATTTGAAGCGTGGGAAAACCAAATTCTTTAAGTATGGGATTTATGCCTTGCTCGACTACAAGTACCATATTTAAAGCACAAGAAATTGCACTGTTAGAAGCTAGAGAAAAATTGTCGTCAACTATTGGAAAATAAACAATAACTGCATCTCCCACATACTTTAAAATGTATCCATGATTTTTTACAGCTATAATACTCATTTCTTGTATGAATATCTGCAAAATAGTAGTCAGGTCTCTGAGTCCAAGAACAGTGCTCATGTGTGTAGATCCTACAAGGTCTGCGTATAGAATTACTAGATTTGCTTTAGAATCTAGATGAGAGCGGAGAAAAGCATCAGAACTCTCTATATTGGAAGAAAAATATTCTTTTCTATTTGGATCTTTTAACAACCGTAGGGTTCTTGCTTTACATTCTCTTATGACACTTAAAATGCTTGTGCCATCTGTTGCGGCAGCTATTTGTTCTTCATCTATTAATTTCGCTACATCCTGATTGATAGCATAAAACTTTTGCTTGCGAGTAGGACAGTCATTACTTTTGCTTTCGTCATTACCATCGTTATGATGATTCTCATCCATGAGAGCTAGTGCACTATTAGAACCGGACAACTTGCCCTCTCAGATACATTTCTTGAGACACTGCCTAATGCTTTAACTTTGGAAAGACCACTTAAGCCAACACTTCCTATCACTATTAGATCAACTTTCTCATTTTTTGCAAACTCAATTATCTTTTCAGGAGGATAGCCATGTAGTAATACATTTTCTATCTTGATTTCCTTATCGGTATATTTTTTCCTTACGTCCTCCAACATCTTTGAAGCATTCTCTTCCATCTCTTCAGTAAGCTCTTGAATATATTGCGTCAAAGGAATTGATTTTCCAGTCTTGGCTGAGTATACAGGCCGTTCAAATGTAAGGGGAACTGGAATGTTAGGAGTGATATGTAATAATATAACTTCTGTGTTTGATCCCGACAGCCTGGCTATTCCAATAGCATTTTCGAATGCCTTATCTGAAAATTTAGAGCCATCATATGGTACCAGAATTCTTTGGAATAACAATTAAAAAAACAGAAACCTCCACTCCTAGCTTAAGTAATGCGCGTGTATTATTGTCATCATCACTCTTTGAAATCATTTCTCGACGACTACCACTTTGGTTGTATTACTCCCAGTCAACCCATCATTATCAGTAATTGTCAATTCAAATAAATAAGAGTTAGAGCCAGCGTTACCTCCCACTTGGGGAGCAGTAAAGGTAGCGATAGGTGTGTTCTGCCCCTCTAATACAACAGCTGGGGACTCATCATCTGAATCTTCAACTCCCCATGTGTAAGATACTATTTCTCCATCTGAGTCAAAGCTCTTAGTTCCTGTTAATGTAACCTGATCCCCTTCCTTAACTTCCTGATCAGGTCCGGCATCAGCCACAGGAAGAGATTGTTGCTGCGGTTGTTGTTCTGTCTGTCCCAGAACGGATGATATATTCGTGGATAATGATAGCGCCGACAGTATCAATACAACCATTAAACATCTTGTATCATTTAACATGTAATACGTCATCGAAAGCCGTGTTATTAACTAGATCGAATTCATTGCCATGCAGTGTATTCGTAGTTTCTTACCTAAAAAAAGGAGAGAAGCAAATATGACAGGGGTTTTGGTTCCATCTCAACGATACCAAAATATCTGAAAGTGGGATGTACAATGAATGGATGTTTCTTCAACTTAAACCACTAAGCTATGATAGCCTTGGGAAAGATCAGTTCAATAATCCCTTCAATTATCTAAGAATACATTATTTTTATACCCTAGTCACTTATAGATTATAGGTCATTGGAATGTCAAGTCCAGAAATGGCCCATGCGCCTATAAAACCAGCGATCGAACAATATGGTATAAAGAGTTGCTGATGGCTTTCTCCACGTTCCACATCGCTCGGGTAGTATAATCTCGTATAAAAGTAGGTTCCTACCGATCAAATGCAGCAAATTCTGTCAATCACAAGGTGGATGGATGAATGACCCAAACAAAAATATACTATATACCGTAGGAGACTCAACAAGAGTTCGGGTAGAAACCGAAGTTTATGGGATTGCGGTTGAGTCTAGGACCTTCCTGCGGGTTGTTGACATATACCTATGATTACTAGGCGCCAAAAAATATTGTACAAAGTATAGTACAAGGATTATAATCTATCCCTTCTTGGGTAATGTTCGTTGTTATCAAAGTTCTTATAAATGTCCAATATGATGAAGGATGTAAGAGAATATGGGAACAGTATTACCTGTTAGCCTTGGAATTATCGCATTTATTCTGTTAGCCAGTATAACATCATCATGTTTACTCAGTTATGCTAGTCCGTCCATCGATACGAAAAGACAGGTAACTCTATTTGCCATTCTAGAAGATCAGGGTGATCCTGACAGGTGGAAAACTTTGATTCAACCTGCGGTGGAGGAGATGAGAACAAGACATCCAGACTTGGACATTCAAATAAATTATACAACATATCCCTATGACCAATCCAAGAAAGAAATGTTGGATGCAATATCTAACCAATCCCAAGTTGATCTTGTATCCCTTGATCAGATCTGGCTAGGAGAGTTCGTTGAAAGAGGTCTTTTAACAGACGTCACAGACAGGGTTAACAACTGGGGCAGAATTTCAGATTTATATGAATCAAACTTGGATGGAACTGTATACAATGACCGGATTTACGGTATATGGGCTTGGACTGATGTAAGAGGAATATGGTATTGGAAAGATATGATCAGCCAAGCAGGAGTTGATCCAAATACCCTAAAAACATGGGATGGGTATATTGCATCTGCAAAGAAGCTTAACGAAGTATTAAGTCCACAAGGAATAGAAGGTATCCATCTTACAGGCGCTAGTCATTCACCAGATATCTGGTATCCCTATCTATGGATGCTTGGAGGCTACATAATTGAACCAAAAGATGGACATCCTACAAAAGGAGTATACTGGTTTCCTGCATATAACAGCTCAGAAGGGATTAGGGCTATGGAATTTATCAAATCACAAGTTGATGCAGGCATAAAGCCACAGAACGAGCACTTTTGGGGAGAAGAGTTTTTGGACAGAAAGTTTGCAGTTATGATAGAAGCATTACAGCATCATATTCCTCTAAGTACTCCTGAAAAACGAATAGAGTTTGAACAAAAGGTAGGCTTTATTCCAATGTTTCCTGTGCCAAACTTGGATAATAATACTGCAACTCTGATGGGAGGATGGGTACTAAGTATTCCTATTACATCCATTCACAAAGATCTTGCATGGGAACTGGTTACAACAATATTAGAGCCTAAAATCCTCGCACCTTATTTGGCAGCTCATGCAAACCTCCCAACACAAATACCAATTGGGGAAGGAAATTACTCACAGACTGCAAACAATACAATTCCATATTACAGTGGACTAGTTGATATGATTGAAAGTGGGTATAACAGACCTAACATACCTGAGTATCCACAAATAGC
>DASSCH010000214.1:0-5430 GCA_035697905.1 Nitrososphaeraceae archaeon | reverse complement strand
CGTAATGATTCTGCCATAAACCTATACCGATAGAAGTGTGACAATGAAGAGGCAAAAGCGAAGTAGAAGATGTGTATAACTTCATAACTTTCTCAATGGTGCATGGCGAAAAAAGGAGGCTAGGATTTGTGTATTCTATTGACAATATCTCCTATCAACATATATCGTAGAATTATCAGATATTTGAATTAGATTCTTTATGATTGTCTAATATTTCTTCACATTATCCCAAATCCCAGGAAAGCCTGAGTAATGTCATCCCTTAATACCTCCTCCCATTGGCAATACATTTTTCAGAATTTTTTCTAGAAAATATGACAAATTCATTCAGGCTTATCGGAATGAACGCGATTATTCCCAGTCTTTCCTAAAAAAACAATATTATGCACTCATGTCCGTCGCTATCGTTCGGTCCGTTCGCTATTTCTTCGTCCAACCTTCCATTTGGTTTGTTGAAAACCCACTTTAGTATGCACACACTCGGAACAAAATACCGCAATCATTATAAGATCTGAGCAATACGAAGAAATTTGTTAACTTGGTGAATCGGAGTAACAGTGTAAGAGGAATAAAGTTTTCATTGCTTATTTCAACAATAATCGCATTTGGTCTTGCAATTGTATTGTCTTTTTCAGCCTTGCAAGACTCTAATACACTTCGAGTATCAGATCCATTCCAGTTGCAGCTTGAGTTCGTTTTTGCTCAGACCTCTGAAGGACCTGTACTTAGATACTCTGATGATGCCGGTAATCCTGTATTCAATCAACCGGGTTTTACTGCCGAAGTAGTAGCCGAGGGCCTATCCTTACCCACTACTATGGCCCTCCTATCACAAAATGACATCCTCGTCTTGGAAAAAGATAAGGGGACTGTAATGCGGGTTATTGATGGGGAAGTACAACCTCAGCCTTTGTTGGATGTCAACGTCGCGACAGAAGTCGAAAGATGCATGTGTGGAATTGCCATTTCACAAAATAATGAGACAGGAAACACGTACGTCTTCTTGTACTACACCGAGGCTGAGGGTGAGGACGGAGGTGCTCCAATAGGAAACCGATTATATAGATACGAACTTGAAAATGGGCAGCCAGGAGGCTCGATAGGAGCTGACGATATCGACTCCAGTCCTGAGGCATCAGCGAGTTCTCCGTCGTCAGCCCAGCTGGTTAATCCTACGCTGTTACTTGATCTACCCGCAGTTCCTGGACCTCGACACAATGGAGGCGCAATTACAATTGGACCTGATAATAACTTGTATATCCCAATTGGAGATACTGACAAGGTGACAGGAGGAACAACACAAACACAGAACAATGATGAACTTCCCGCTGACGGAGCAGGAGGTATATTGAGAGTGACCCAGGACGGTGAACCAGTTTTAGACCCAAGCACTGGAAGTTACATCTTGGGAGAGGATTATCCTTTTAACTTGTATTATGCGTACGGCATACGTAACAGTTTCGGAATTGGTTTTGACCCTGTTACAGGAAATCTTTGGGATTCAGAAAATGGTCCCGGATATGGTGATGAGATAAACTTAGTGTACCCAGGCTTTAATAGCGGTTGGAATCAAATACAAGGAGTTTGGCAACGTGGGGATGGAGACCCTCGAGAAGGTCAGAGCACCATTGCTTCTGTCCAACCTGAAGGACTTGTTGATTTCGATGGTAATGGACAATATCAAGCACCAAAACTGACTTTCCTTTACACTATTGGACCAACCGCACTCAAATTCCTAGATTCAACTAAATATGGTGCTGGGTATCAGAACGATCTTTTTCTGGGTGATGTTCATGCGGGAAATCTATATCATTTCAGCCTAAATGAGGATAGAACAGAACTCTTGCTTCCTCAACCTCTAATTGACAGAATAGCAGACACAGACACCGAATCTAATTCGGAAGCCATAGTTTTTGCGACCGGTTTTGCAGGCATATCAGATATTGAAGTAAGTCCTTATGATGGATATATGTACGTGGTGTCCTTGGGACAGGGCAAGATTTTCAAGATATTACCTACTTCAGAATTGGATATGTCCGCATCTGGGGATTCTGTACCAACGTTTTCATTTACCTCTCCGGAGACGCCTCTGCCTCCTGCAGAAGATGAGACAGTTGAAGATGTCGATGAAGATAACATTGATCAAATCCCCGAAGACGAATCAGAAGATGAAGATGAAGAAGATGAAGATGAAGAAGGCAGCGGCGGCGGCAATGATGAGGGGAATGGAAATGGTGCCGACGATAATTCAGAATAAGGCTAAGAATCACGGAGTGTTGCTTTTGAGACTTTGAAGGCAAAAAGTGATGGGTCCATTAGAATAAAGAATTTGTCGCTCGTTAACCTGCAAGTGGGCTAGGCGAAAACCTCGACGAAATTGAAATGTAATTTATTTAGGGTAACTAAACGATGATGTCAGGAGGGCCCGTCAGAAATCTTATTCGATCCCAATTATTTCAAATGCGAACCGGCCGATTATTAAATAGACTATAATATATTCAATGCGTCCCGAGGAAAATCGCACGGATCCCAACTTAGAGAAATCCTTTGCAGATCTTGGTCAATATTCTCTCCTTGCCATCCTCAAATGAGATAAATCTAGTTCAATCTATTCTTATATTGAGAGTGCTATTGAATCCGGATTCTAGAGTTGTGATATCATTGACCGAGATCAACCCAACCCACCTTGCAGTTTATGGATTTTAATTAAAAGGCTGTACAACTGGGCTCATTTGTCAATGAATAACGCAGAAAGTTTTTATTAATCACTTTCTTGCTATTGATATGATTCAGTCATTTTTCATAAGCGGCCTCCTGATTTTTGGTATTTCCACTACTTTATTTGCATATTCTTTCTGTCTAGCGATTTCTTCTAATCCTCTATTTCTAACCGAAGCCATTGCACAGCAGGATGAAGGATCGTTACTTTCTGTAAGTTTGGAATCGGGGTCGGAAGAGCAACAGGGACAAGGAACTGAAATAGGCGCCTCTCCTGAGCAATGTCCTCAGAATCAACATAATGTAGGAGCCACTAATGAATGTGAATGGGACAACTGTGGATCAGCTACGCCCCCGATGTATAGAAATACTCAAACCGGGAGATGCGTCTCTGATTGTAGTGAAGTAGGTCAGGACTGGGTGCAGCAAGGTAATATTTGTGTGCCAGGCAAGGTAACTAACGCGACTTCAACTCAGAGTCCCCCAACCGTCAGCCTTGTATCGCCGCAAGGAAATGGTAGCGGAAATGGCACAGTCCAGAGTGAATCTGATACCATTCTTCCTACAAGGAATGTCAATGAGAGTGCTGCATCGTCTAACGATACTTCCGGACCTTCTACTATTTCGCAATCAATTGCTAGCCTATCTGGTGAATCTTCGTTACCCTATGCTTGTTTCTCAAGCTCATTTACTTGTTATTGTGATGGGACTGAGGACTGCAAGCAGCTCACTTCTTCGGGGGAATGCAAGGCAGAGGTTAGAACTGTCGAGGGTAAGCCAGGTTTAGGTGAGTGTAATTGGAATGCGAATCCATGACTCATAACTAATCCCTGCAGCTTGTGTGAATTGCCATTTCAATCTGGGTTTTAATGATGGATGCAGTTACATCGGTGTCCTTGACGAGAAGAGTATCATGGCCACTTGGAAGGCTAGAGCTGTGTGATAAAGGTGAGATGTGTGTGCAATGGACCCAAGAAAAAATCTAGGTTAAATGCTAATGAAGATAACCCGTCAGTACAAAAGCATCGACCAGGTAAGCTAAACAAGAATAACGCCCTCATGCGTACTAGAGTTAGTAAGCAATTAATTACAAGAAAGAATGATCAATTGAATCGGTTTATGTAATGAGATTTAATATTAGCGGTCAATTAGGACGGGAACAATTTTGCAGAAAGTTGAAGACTAAATAAAGTATATTACCAAGGACAAACTTCTAGAAGAAGAACGTATAACTTTTTATTTCATGGCGGCATATAAAACGTGTATGTCTCTTACCCGAGATCACTCCCAAAGAATTTCCCGAATTCTAGAAGAAACATTGTTTAAGCAATTGCATTCATCCGTTCATCAGCTCAAGATAACTTTAGGTATTCGGATAGCGATTGTTGGGCAGGTGAAGGATTTGCTCCTAGAAATTGGGGCCATAATTGAAAAATTGAAAATTTGTGAGTTATCTCAGATAAGTACAAAGATCAAGCAGATTCTGCAGGAGGAAATTCAGACGAAGAAAATTACTTCTAGATACGTGTACGAGATCCTGCCTCCAAAATATAAAAGACAATACCGATTCCAAAAGGAACTCGGTTCCCATTATCCCGGATATTATGATATCTGGACTGTCACTTCTTTGCGAAAAAAAATTTCTGTGGAGGGCAGTGGGTTAGAGTGCCAAATCTGTTTGCCTCTACGATGGTTAAAGTACAAGATGAAAACGTCAAACATGATATTCTCAAATGATTCGATATGGTTTAAAATAGATGTTGATCTTGATCGTAAGAATCTCATCTACTTTGACATCGGGGACGGTAAGCGTTCACCGCCTCTTTACTGCCTTCCTTTGCATCAAGATACCAACTCGTCTTGGGTCTAAGTAGCGGATAGACTTCATTTACATCCATGCACAATGTGCGAATCTGTATTCGATTCGTAGCCGTACATCTAGATTATCATTTAAAGGAATATTTTCCGTATGCATCTAAAACTTTCCGACTATCCACTATGACCTGCTTTACGGATAAACTGAATCATATTCTCCTTGGAGGGGCTAATATGTTAGCAATGTTGCGTTGCGCAAAATTCAGTGGCGGTATGGGAAACGTTATGTTCAATTTTTAAGTCCATATGGCCGTATCTATAAAGTCGTGCCTCAGTGGCCTCAACCCAATGTGCTTGTTTTTGACTTCAAAAATGCTATTTGTATCTCAATTAACATTTGGAAAAAAGAAAGGTGTTCCTAATTTCATCCAATATATCTTGGTTCACTTGTGGTGAACACTGATCGATAGTTTCATGTAAGACTTGGAACGATATCTGGGCCAGAGTTGTCTAATTAGGAATATCGACACTGACGGAACGATACGTGCCTTCACGGTTAATAATGAAATCTCATATCTAGATTAAACGATTTGGTGTTTATCTGGCCAAGCATTAAATTAAAATATATGCCACAACAATTTGCCTCTCCAAGCTTAGCGATTTTTTTCAATATGAACCAAATTACCAGGTTGCTTCTAAAATTGAACGGGATATGGAGGGCATGTCGACGGATGCAAGCGAGAACTGTAATTGTCCCCTTCTACTGCCTAACTCAATTAAATAACCACCCCTTATTTATACAGCATAAGTCTTCAACTAACTGAGGATTAATTGAAGGAAAAAGGACCAGATAATACAGTCAGTAGTTTCCTTGTCAGGCAGTTGTACGATCTCGGA